>NZ_JBXWSB010000046.1:0-32279 GCF_059613205.1 Ruegeria sp. BHSB064 | reverse complement strand
CCAACGTGCCGGGTCAGGAGATCGAAGTGATCGTTGCAGGTGAGCCGCGCAAAGGCCGCATTCTGGGTGAGCCTGCCTATGATCCGCAAAGCAAGCTGCCGCGCACCGGCGCGCCTGCTGCGGCTCCTGCATAAGACAAAACCGGCGGGCATCAAACAGGTGCCCGCCGCGTAAGACCAATAGCTCAGTTCAGGACACAGATCGGATGATCCCGGAAACGATGAAAGCCGTTGTACTAAATGGTCATGGCGGGCTGGACATGCTGGAATACCGCGACATGCCCACACCGACCCCTGAAAAGGGTGAGGTGCTGATCAAAGTCGGTGCCTGTGGTCTGAACAATACTGACATCAACACCCGCACTGCCTGGTATTCCAAAAAGGTAGACGCTGATCTGGGCAGCGGGGCGGCGGATGGTTTTGACGAAGCCAGCGGCGATGACGGCACCTGGGGCAGCGGGTCGTTGAATTTCCCCGTCATTCAGGGTGCGGATGTTGCTGGTGAAATCGTTGCCGTTGGCGAAGGCGTTGATCCCGCTCGCATCGGCGAACGCGTAATGATCGACCCTTGGCTGCTGAGCCACGGGGATTGGCTGAACCCTGAGAACTCGGGCTATTTCGGGTCCGAGGCGGATGGCGGGTATGCCGAATACACCAAAGTGCGCGCAGCCAATGCAGTGCCTGTGAAAAGCAGCCTGAGCGATGCGGAACTGGCCACTTTCCCTTGCGCTTATACAACAGCGGAAAATCTGGTTCAGCGCACCGCGCCGCGTCCGGGTGAGGTCGTGGTGATCACGGGCGCATCCGGCGGCGTGGGTTCGGCGGCGATTCAGCTGTGTCGTCTGCGTGGCTGCAAGGTGATTGCGATTGCCAGCCCCTCGAAGGGCGAAATGCTGCATGAGTTGGGTGCAGCCCATGTCATCGACCGCAACACCCCCGATCTGGAAACCGCTATTCGTGACGTGGCAGGTGGTCCAGTGGACATCGCGTTGGACGTTGTCGGCGCGCCGATGTTCATGCCGCTGATCAACGCTCTGCGTCAGGGTGGGCGGTACTCGACCTCAGGCTGCATCGCGGGTCAGATGGCTGAGTTCGACCTGCGCCAGCTGGTTTACAAAGACCTGCAACTGACCGGCGCAACCATCTGCCCGGCAGGCACGATGCAGCGTGTGGTGGGCATGATCGAAACCGGGGCGCTGAAGCCTCTGTTGGCGGCGACTTATCCGCTGGAAGATCTTGCACAGGCGCAAGAGGCGTTCATGCAGAAAACGCATGTTGGCAACATCGTGGTGACGCCCTGACGCGCGCTACGACCCTTTGAAAATAACGGCCAAGACCGCCTGTGGTTCGGCGGGTCAATGTAAGGAAAACAGACGTGAAGATCACCCGCGTTGCAGCTTGGGAAGTTCCACTGACCAGCCATGACACGTATTACATGGCGGATGGGAAAACCTGCGACACGACAACCTCGGTTGTACTGCGTCTCGACACCGATACAGGCCTGTCCGGCTGGGGTGAGGTCTGCCCGATCCCGCATTACCTGCCTGCCTATGCCAAGGGCGTGATCCCGGCCATCACTGAGCTGGCCCCGGTTCTGATCGGTGCCGACCCGGTTGGGCCCGAAACTGTAATGGAGCAGGTGAACAGGTTTCTGCAGGGCCATCCTTACGCGAAATCCGCGCTGGATACTGCGCTGTGGGATCTGACCGGGCAAGCCGCCGGTCTGCCGGTGCACCGTCTGTTGGGCGGGCGGCAGGTCAAGAATATGCCGCTCTATCACTCGATCACCTGCGTGGTACCGGACGAAATGGCACGCATGGCGCAGGACGCATATGACAAAGGGATGCGCCAATTTCAGGTCAAGCTGGGTGCCGATGGCGACTGGCAGACTGATGTTGAGCGGCTGACCAAGGTGCGCGAGACAGTTGGCACCGGCCCATTGGTCTATGGCGATTGGAACTGCGGTACTGATGCGCTGACCGCGATCCGGGTTGGTCGCGCTGCGGCCCATCTGGACGTCATGCTGGAACAACCCTGCGCGACGCTCGAGGAATGCGCCCATGTACAGCGCGTCACCGGCCTGCCAATGAAAATCGACGAAAACGCGCATGACGTTGCCTCGGTCATCTCAGCCCATCAGGCTGGTTGCATGCAGGCCGTAGCGCTGAAGCTGTCCAAGATGAGCGGCCTGTCTGCCATGCGCCAGATCCGCGATGTTTGTCTGACACTGGGCACCCAGATGTGTATCGAAGACACTTGGGGCAGCGATATCACGACCGCCGCGCTGCTGCATCTGGCTGCCTCGACCCCCGCGCGTGGCATCATGAACACTTGCGACCTGAGCCACTATGTCGGCCCACGTTTGGCCCCCGACGGCCCAGTGCGCGAGAATGGCCGCATCACCCCGCCCGAAGGGCCCGGTCTGGGCGTCACGCCCGATGCCGACGCTTTGGGCCAGCCCGTCACCATTATCGATTGATCTTAACCCCAGCCTGCCGAGAGACCTGTTATGGAAGATTTCAGCAACGCCTACCCCTCACATGATCCTGAATGGGTCAAAGACATGCACGCAGACCACTATCTGCAAAGCTGGTCGAAACAGGGCAGCCGCCCCCGTGTCATTACTGGCGCGCAGGGCAGCTGGTTCTGGGACAGCGACGGCAAGCGCTATCTCGATTTCCAAAGCCAGCTGGTGAATGCCAATATGGGCCACCAGCACCCCAAGATCGTTCAGGCGATCAAGGATCAGGCCGACAAGCTTTGCTATATCGGCCCGGCGATGGGCTCGGATGTGCGTTCCGAAATGGCGGCGATCATGAATGAGATCACGCCCGAGAACATCACTTCGACCTTTTTCACCACCGGTGGTTCGGCAGCGAACGAAACCGCAATCCGTCTGGCGCGGCACTACACCGGTCGTACCAAGATCGTTGCCCGCTATCGCTCGTATCATGGGGCGACCGGCGGTACGCTGTCGCTGACCGGCGACCCGCGCCATCACCTGACCCGGGCCGATATGCCGGGTGTGGTGCGGATGCTGGACCCCTATGTCTATCGCCTGCCGACCGGGCACACCGACCCGGCAAAGTGCCCGGTGGCGCAGGGCGGTCCGCATCTGGAAGAACTCCTGATGTACGAAAACCCCAACACGGTGGCGGCTGTTATTCTGGAGCCGATCGTGGGCACCAATGGCATCATCGTGCCGCCCGATGGGTATCTTCAGTCGATCAAAGAAACCTGCGAGAAATATGGGATTCTGCTGATCGCAGATGAGGTCATGGCCGGGTTTGGCCGTACCGGCAAATGGTTCGCCGTCGATCACTGGGGCGTTCAGCCCGACATCATCACCAGCGCCAAGGGCATCAACTCGGGCTACGTGCCGCTGGGCACCATGTCAGTTTCGAAGACCCTGCATGACTGGCTGCGCGACTATCCGATGCCGGGCGGTCTGACCTATGCCGGTCACCCGTTGGCCTGTGCCTCGGGCATCGCCGCAATCCGGGCCATGCAGGACGAGGGCGCGCTGGAAAATGCAACCGCTATGGGTGAGAAGATGCGCGCTGAACTGGCCAAAATGGCCGAAAAGCACCCCTGCATCGGCGACATTCGCGGCAAGGGCATGTTCAACGGTATCGAGCTGGTCAAGAACCGCGACACGCGCGAACCGCTGGTGCCGTTTGCCGCCAAGGGCGCAGATGCCAAACCAATGTCGGACATGATGAGCTTTGCGATGAACGAGGGCCTGTACCTATCGTTCTACTCGAACGTCGTTCGCCTGACACCGCCGCTCAACATCAGTGAAGAGGATCTGATGACCGGTCTGGAGATTTTGGATCGCACCCTCGACATCGCTGATCGCGAGTGTGTTTGAGCGTGACTTTGAGAGGCCAATGAAATGACCGACTACGGTGTCATCATTGTTGGGGCGGGGCAAGCTGGTTGCTCCGCCGCAGTCAAACTGCGCAATCTGGGTTACGACAAGCCAATTGCCCTGATCGGTGAAGAGGCGCACCCGCCCTATCAGCGGCCGCCTCTTTCCAAAGCCTATCTTCTGGGCGAGCTGCCGCGTGATCGTCTTTTCCTGAGGCCCGAAAGCTTCTTTGACGAGCACCAGATCGACTTGCATTTGAATCAGCAAGTCACCGAGATATCTGCGGAAAATCAGACACTTGTCTGTGGCGATCAAACGCTGGCGTTTGAGCATCTGGTCATTGCGACCGGCTCGACCCCCAACCGCCTGCCCGAGAGCATTGGTGGCACTCTGCTCGGGACCTACACAATCCGCGGCATTGCCGACATCGATGCAATTGCACCGGAGTTCAAGCAAGGTCGAAAGATCGTCATCATCGGGGGGGGCTACATTGGCCTCGAAGTTGCTGCCGTTGCGGCAAAGCTTGATCTTGATGTCACACTGATCGAAGCCGCTCCGCGCATTTTGCAGCGGGTTGCGGCCCCGGAAACTGCTCGGTATTTCCGCGACCTGCACGATGCCAACAACGTGCGAATTCTTGAAGATACAAAGATTGCGCGCGTCACCGGATCGGATCGCGCAGACGGGGTGGAACTTGCCAATGGTGAGGTGATCCCGGCCGATTTTGTTGTCTTCGGAATTGGAATTACTCCGAACACGGCCCTTGCCGAAGCCGCCGGTGTAGCCGTCGAAAACGGCATCAAAACGGATGCGTGGGGCCGTACTTCGCATCCCTGTATCTGGGCGGCAGGAGACTGTGCAACGTTCCCACATGGTGACGCACAGATCCGCCTGGAAAGCGTCGGCAACGCCATTGATCAGGCCGAAGCGGTTGCTGAAAACATTATGGGAGCAATCAAGCCTTACGAAGCAAAACCCTGGTTTTGGTCTGATCAGTACCATGTCAAGCTTCAGATTGCCGGTCTGAATGTCGGCTACGATCAGGTCGTTTCTCGTGAAGGTGACGATGGGTCGACCTCGGTTTGGTACTACCGTGATGCCAAGCTTATCGCCGCGGACGCGATGAACGACCCGCGCGCCTATATGGTTGCGAAACGACTGATCGAATCCGGAAAGTCCCCGCATCCTAAGATGGTTGCGGATACTGGCACTGATCTCAAATCACTTCTTAAAGTCTGAGGAAAGGCACTGCAGCGCATGTATCTTGAGTCAAAACCCATCACCCGGTGCCGGGAGGGCGAACACCCAAGCGCTGCCGGGCATTCTGCGGGCATCGCGCAGAAGCGCCATTTTTATTTCCTGCTGCTTCCTGGTTCCAACATGTTGGATTTTGCGGCTGGGATCGAACCGTTGCGTGCCGTCAATTCAGTGACAGGCGAAACTGATTACACTTGGTCGATTATGACTGAGACAGGCGCTCCCTTGACGTGTTCCAACGGAATCGAAATCCCTGCGCAGACTGGTCTGTGTACGACGCGACATTCAGATTACGTCATTGTGTGTTCGGGAAATGCCGGATACTTGGAAGCCCGTCCCGAAACCCTGCAATGGTTGCGCAGACATTCCAGATTTGGTGGCCGCGTGGCTGCGATTGGAACCGGCGCGTTTACGTTGGCGCGGGCTGGGTTGGCAAACGAAGCGCAATTGACGTTGCACTGGTCGCTGGCCCCGGTTTTCGAAGAAATGTTTCCGAAACTGGACTGTTTGCCGTCAAGGGTTGTGGCGGATGACGGCGTAGCCTCAAGCGCTGGGGGCACTGCAGGTCTGGATTTGACGCTTTCCATAATCGAGTCAGATTTCGACAACGGCACTGCACAGAAAGTGGCGGATTATTGTGTCCATGACTTCGACTGCCACAGCAACCGGTCGCAACGCCAGGCTATGTCGAAAATGGCCGGATCCCGGAACCCTGCATTTCTGAGTATCCTCAAGAAAATGGAGGACTCGCTGCAGGACCCGATCCCGGTTGATGAACTCATCGAAGACGAAAAAATCTCGAGGCGGCAGATCGAGCGTTTGTTCAACAAACACCTCAAGACAAGCCCGTCCCGATACTATCGCAATTTGCGTCTTGATCGGGCGCGGGTGTTGCTGCGCGGTACCGACCTGTCCATCATTGATGTTGCCGTCGCAACAGGGTTCGCCAGTATCGTAAATTTCTCGAAAGCCTACAAAACGAGATTTGGCGAGCGTCCAACGGCAGACAGATCAGCCGCGTAAAGCCGCGGCTAGCTTACGGCGGTCGAAAGCGGCGCCCGAAAGGTAGACTACATCGCGGCCTCTGCGACCAGCCAGTCCCAGAAGGCGCGAACCCTTGGCTGGCGCTGGCGATGGGAAACCGCACTCAGGAAATAACGCGGGGCAGGAGGCACGGTTTCAGAAGGCAATTCAAAGGGAATGCACAAACGTCCTTCGGCCAGCATCCTTTCGGCATTGGCCCGATTGCCCAGAGCCACGCCGATCCCCCGGGCAGCTGCCTCGAATGCGTGCAGAGAGTAACTGACCGAGAAGAAACGTTGACGACGCAGCCAAGATCGCCCTGCCAGAACTTTTTTCCACGATGTCAGACGCCTTTCAGTTTCTATCAGCGTCGCGCCTTTCAGGTCATCCAAAGCCCGCAATGCGTTCGCCTCAGCATAATCGGTACTGGTCAACGCAACGAGTTCGTCCGGTAAAAACTGTAGTGACACAAGATCCGGGTCGGCCTCGAACCGGTATTCAATGGCAACATCAATACCTCGCTCGTCCGGGTTGAATGTCATCCGGTCGAGAAGACGAATGTCATAGTCGGGATACAGTTCCGAGAACCCGTGCAGCTTGGGCATCAGCCACATTGCGGTCAGCGTAGGCGGGGCCGCAATTGTCAGAACTTCACGTTGAGATTGCTGGGTTGCAACCGATGTCGCACGCCCTATTGCTTCTAGGCCGGGGCGGACTTCCGTCAGATAATCATGCGCGCCTTCGGTGAGAACCAGATTGCGCCCTCGGCGAATGAACAAGGGCGCGCCAAGAAACCCTTCCAATTTGTCCAGCTGATGGCTGACGGCTGGGGGGGTCACGTTCAATTCGGCTGCGGCTGCCCGCACACCGCCCAGACGGGCGACGGTTTCAAACACATTCAACGCGTGAAGGGGTGGGAGTTTGTGAGTCGTCATTTTGTAAAAATTAACTAAACAAAAAACGCAAAAGCAATGAATTTTCTTTCAAGTGAACCGCTTTTATCCTGCTTAAAATGGATCGAAGCAAGGACGCCGAAATGAAGCCGTTGAAAGACATTCTCGTGGTCTCGATCGAACAGGCACTGGCCGCACCGCTGTGCACTGCGCGACTGGCCGAAGCAGGCGCACGTGTCATCAAGATCGAACGCGCAGAAGGGGATTTTGCGCGTGGCTATGATCGTGCGGCCAAAGGCACAAGTTCGTATTTTGCCTGGACCAACCAAGGCAAGGAATCGTTGGCGCTTGACTTCCGCACTGAGGAAGACGCGGCCTTGCTGCATCGCATTATCGCGCAGGCTGATGTTTTTGTTCAGAATCTTGCGCCGGGAGCCATGGCGCGTGCCGGGTTTGGTTCAGCACAGTTGCGTGAAAAGCACCCGCATCTCATTACCGTTGACATCACCGGCTATGGAGAAAGCGACGCGGTCAAGCACCTGAAGGCTTATGACTTTCTGATACAGGCTGAATCCGGTCTCACTGGAATCAGCGGTGGTGTTAACGAAATGGGACGCATCGGCGTATCGATTTGTGATATTGGTGCAGGCATGACCTGCCACGCGGCCGTTTTAGAAGCCCTGATGCGCCGTGAAATGACGGGCGAAGGGGCAGCTTTGGCTGTCTCGTTGTTCGACGTGGCGGCTGACTGGATGAGTGTCCCGCTGATGCACAGCGAATACGGAAAAGGGGCCCCGCAACGCGTGGGTTTGCGCCATCCCAGCATGGCCCCCTATGGTGCGTTCGAAACGAGCGAAGGGGCATTAACGTTAATCGCCATTCAAAACGAGCGTGAGTGGCAGCGGTTTTGCCAAGAGGTCTTGCGCTCGAACACCGCAGGCTCAGACTCCAGATTTGCGTCCAACAATGACCGGGTCGCCAACCGTGACGCGCTGGAGGACCTGATTTCCAAGATGTCGCGAGGGTTGACCTTGCAAGAGTTCCGCGCCCGGTTGGCTGCAGCAAACATCGCGTATGGCGCGGTTAACAGTGTTGATGCGCTGGGCAACCACCCAGCCCTGCGGCGTCGCGAAGTGACAACCGAAGGAAACGAAACGATCGCGATACCCGCAGCGCCAATTCGCTGGTTGGATGTCGAACAGGTCGACCCGTTGTCGTCCGCCCCCGCAATCAACCAGCATGGCCCGGCGCTGCGCGCTGAATTCGCCTGACCAAAGCAGAAAGGTCAACATGATGTCGCAAGCCGTAGACTCCTGGATCGGACGTTCGGAGACGCACGAGGACTGTTTGCGCGCCGAGCCCGCCCGTTTCATGCAAGCCACGATTGGTCGCGAACCGACGTTGCAAAACGGCGATGCATTGCCGCCCTTGTGGCATTGGCTCTACTTTCTCGAAGCAAAACCGGCTGATCAGTTGGGCAGGGACGGTCATCCGAAAAAGGGGGGGTTTCTCCCTCCTGTCGCGCTGCCCCGACGGATGTGGGCCGGTGGCAGGTTTGAATTTCTGGCCCCGGTTCCGATTGGCGATCAGGTCAAAAAGCGGTCTACGATCAAGCATATTGCGGAAAAGAACGGGCGCAGCGGCTCTTTGTGTTTCGTAACCGTTCTGCACGAGGTTTTCCTGAGCGACGGCACGCTTGCTTTGACCGAAGAGCATGACATCGTGTACCGCGAAGATCCCCACCCTGACGCCCCGAAACCCGTGCCGGCACAAGCGCCTGACAACGCCGAAGTGTCCGAGATGATCTCGCCCACACAGGTTATGCTGTTTCGTTATTCGGCGCTGACCTTCAATGGGCATCGGGTTCATTATGACGTGGATTATGCCCGTTCGGTCGAAGGGTATGACGGTCTGGTCTTTCATGGGCCGCTCACGGCAACTTTGCTGGTCGACCTTGCCCAACGCACCATGGGAAAAGCACCAAAAACATTTGGGTTTCGTGGGACCGCACCTCTGGCGGGTATGAATCCCTTCCATATCGAAGGTGTCCGCGAAAACAATACGATGCAGCTGTGGGCACGCCGCTTCGACGGGGCCCAGGCCATGCAAGCAACAGCCACTTTCTAAGGTTCAGGTCAATGCAATCGAAACTCGACGTGGATCAATCCATGGCAAAACCAAATGTGCTGAACTTCTCGGAGCGCCTTGCGGACTGGGCAACGCAATCGGACCTTGGTGTTGACGACGAGGTGAGAGAACAGGCGCGTTTCACGCTAATCGACACACTGTCCTGCATGGTTTTGGGCGCGACAGAGCGTCAGGCTGTTGCTGCGTCGGATGCAATGCTTTTTGGTCTGAGACAGGGTTCAGTGCCACCGGTCGGTGGGGGTGAGATGCTGTCGATAACCGGTGCAGCGCTGGCAAATGGCGCGCGTGCAGCGGCGCTGGATTTTGACGATTACGAACTGTCCGGGTCCAGTCACGCAAGCGCGCCGGTTCTGAGCGCTTTGCTGAGCCTTGCGCACAAGGTGCCGATGACAATTAACGAAATGAATGACGCCTGGATCGTAGGGTATGAGACCATCATTTGGATGGGCAAGGCGCTGGGATACGGTCACTACGATATCGGATGGCACTCGACCTCAACTTTGGGCCCGATCGGCACAGCTGCTGCAGTGTCCAAGGCACTTGCGCTTTCGGCGCGGCAAATGTCCAATGCCATGGCGCTTGCGGTGTCGTCTTCGTCCGGGTTGCTGACCCAGATCGGCTATGACGCCAAAGCGCTTCATACCGGATTGGCGGCGGAAGCTGGGCTGAGGGCAGCGCTTTTGGGTCGTGCAGACGCAACTGGAAACTGCAATCTGTGGGATTCCGAGTTTGGGTTTACAAAGGTTTACGGTACCCCGGAATCCATCGGTTTTCGTGAAATGATGAAGACAATGGAACTGGGTCAGGCGGTTCAACAATATCCGGTTATCCGAAAGCTATGGCCGAGCTGCGCCTACACGCAACGCCCAATTTACGGTGCGATTGAGTTGAGCCGGCAGATCAAACACCCAAGCGATATCGCCTCCGTCAAAATCCGCATGCCCGCGCCGTTCCATCGCGTTGCTGGCTTTGGTGTGCCGGACAACGACGCCGAAGCCCGCTTTTCGGTGCGCTACTGTATCGCCGTTGGTTTGCTGGAAGGCCGCGTCGTCCCCGGCGATTTTGAGCCAGACGGATTTAATGATCCTCAGCGTCGCGAGCTGACAGCTTCGATCGAGCTGGATCTGTACGATCTGCCAAAAGGCGACACTGGTGACATCGGACCGACTACCCCGGAAACGATCACAGTCGAACTCAAGGACGGACAGGTGATCAGCCATGAAATGACTTTTGTTCCCGGCGGTGCGTCCATGCCCATGACCAAAGCCGACTTAATGCAGAAGGTGCGCGCCTGCGGCTGCTCGGTCGAATTGGCGCAGGCGTATCTGGCGGCACATGGCGATACGCCTTTGTTGGACACCGGATTGCTTGGTCAGGTGTCGCCCTCAATGATGGCGCGTGCAGGATGAAAAACAAAACTCTCAGGTCGCTTCTTTATATCCCCGGGCATGTTGAAGCCTTTGTGGCCAAAGCTGCAAAGACGGACGCTGATGTCGTAATCCTTGATCTTGAGGATGCAGTGCCGCAGTCCGAAAAGGAAAACGGACGGCAAAAGCTTCGCAGTGCGGCGACCGCCCTTCGGGAAAATGGCAAATCGGTCGCGGTCAGGATCAACAACGACGACGCGCTGTTGGAGGATGACCTGTCTGCAGCGACTGCGGCGGGTGTTGATTATTTGATCCTGCCAAAAGTCGAAAGCCCTGAATTTGTTCTGAAAATTGCCGATTTTGTTCGCGCCGAGGGGTGCGATGACGTGTCCCTGATCGGTTTGATCGAAAGCCCGGTGGGGTTGCTCAATGCGCCGATGATTGCTGCGGCGCACGAGCGATTGATCGCGTTGAATCTCGGGACAGAGGATTTCTGCCTCGAGATGGGCATGGAGCCCGAATGGGATGGCCTGCTTTATCCGAGCCAACAAATCGTGACAGCAGCGCGGGCGGCCGGCAAAATCCCCTTGGGCTACGCTGGCAGCATCGCGCAATATCACGACATTCCCGCTTTCAGCAGGGTTGCGGAAAGATCTGCCAAATTGGGGTTTGAGGGCGGTTTTGCAATCCACCCTTCACAAGTGTCACCGTTGAATGCTGCGTTTACCCCGTCGGAAAACGCTGTTGCTCAGGCGCAGAGGATTGTTGCTGCATACGAAAAATCCCTGGCTGAAGGCCGTGGTGCCGTTGCGCTGGACAACAAGATGATCGACTTGCCGATCGTCGAAAAAGCGCGGCGCGTCCTTAAGGCGGGATCTCACTTTTCCGACAGTGTCGCATGAACGTTTGCAGTTCTTCGGTGTCAGAGCTGATAAAACCGCTTTGCTGTTTCACGAAACACTGCCACCTTGGCCTCTTCCGGGATTAATTCCGCATATGCCTTCATGAGGGTTGCGTAGTCGCTGTACAGGCTGTCCACCGGAAAGTTCGACCCATACATGGTTCGATGCGCTCCGAATTGGTCAAGGCATGTCTCGACAATCGGGCGGATGCTTTGGGTTGACCAGTGATGGTCAAACATGCCCAGACCCGAGAGTTTACAGGTCACGTGCGGCAAATCTGACAGCGTTCGTAGATTTTTGGCCCATTCATTCAACCCCGCTGTGCTGCGGTCATGGAGTGATCCCGCGTGGCACAGCGCAACTTGCGTGTCCGGCGCCTGCGCCAACAAACCAGCGGTTTTCTCGTAGAGTTCAGGGATCAGTTGCAAATCAAAGCTCAACCCCCGACGCCCGGCCTCTTGCAAACCGGTCAGAAACCGGGTGTCGTCCAATAATGCATTGGTGCCAGTCTGCGCATCCTCGCCGGGCGCGCGGCCAACGATCTGGCGCACGCCGCGTACAGTGCTGAGGTGCTGGAACGCATCCAATTGGTCCATTAGCTTCGGTGCGGTCAGGTCGCAAAAGACCACTTGTGCCATGGGCCAGTTGGGGTTGGCGTCCGCCACCGATTGAACCCATCGGGCTTCGGCCAGTCCATCTTGGGCCCCCACCTGAATATGGACAGAGGCGCGGATGCCCTGAGCTCGGGCATCTGAGCTGAATTCGTCCAAAAGGTAGTTCCGCTGAATGGGAGAGGGGTCGCCAAAAAACCGCTCAACACCTTTGGCCATCAGCCACGGGTAGTGAACGGCGTTTAGATCCCAAAGGTGATGATGCGCATCTATCCAGCCAGTCATGTGCGTGGCACCTGTTGCATGCGTCCCAGAATGTCTACGCCTTGCTGTTTCCAGAAATGCAGTAGGTCAATGAAAATCCAGTTTTCAGCAAGTTTGTCACCTGCGCGGCGGTAAATGTCGATCACGCGGAATTCTCCGGGTTTGTCTGTGGCGGGCATGCCCATGAAACCTCCGGTGGGGCGGGCGGTGAAGTTGGGCCAGCCGAAGAAGCCGCCAAAATGCCCTTCGGCCATGCGGCAGATATGCCCGGTTTTTGTACGATCAGTGAAGCTGGCGCGGAACGGTCCTGCATGTTGCTTGGCGTAGCGCTCAATCGTGTAGGTTGCGCCGATCCCCGTGGGTCCCCACCACAGCATGTCTTCGTGCCACGTACGGCGCAGTTCGTCCTCAAGGCTCAGCCCGCTGTTCCACTGACCCAGATCCGAGATCATCGCGTTGATCGCAGCCAGTGTCTTTTCGCCTTCTTCCGGGGGCTGCGGATCGAACATCAATCCATCGTGGGTCATCGGCCCCGGCTGAACCAGCTGAGCGGCTGTTTGCGGTGGAAATGGCTGCAACCCGGCCTGAAGCATGAGGTGCGGAATATCGAAATACATCGCCGTTTCGGTGATCTTGCCGTCTTCCACACGGTTGAATTCGCAATAACGCAAAAAAGCCAACTTGCCGGTCGGTGCGATACCCAACCAGGGCGTATCAAACAAACCCATCAGATGCCCCATCGACACCACCCAGACAGACGAAAAGTCATCCATTTCGTTGGCGCCTGCCATGAATACATCCTGCCGTCTTTGCAGTTGCGTCAGAGACGTGCGCACGGGCGTCCAGAAGGTATCTGCAACGGCCTGAGGCCCGTGTATTTCATCAAATGGATGAAACCCGCGCCAGATGTGATTCGAGCTGTAGTACTCTGACAGAACCTTGTGTTCTGCACCTGTTTCGGAACGGTCTAGTTGCTCATAAAACTCTTTGATTACTTGCTTTTCTGCCGAGAACCCGGACATCGAGTAGCGCCTTTCTGCATACGATTGCAAAAAAACCTTGCCAAAATGACGCAGTTAAGTCTACCGTGTTTGCAAGCGTATGCAAAAAATTTCCAATCCAACGGGAGAAGCGGATGGCCGAGATTCAATTGCGCAATGTTGGCAAGCGATGGGGTTCGTTTGTCGGCGTCGACAATTTCGATCTGACCATAGCTGACAAGGAGTTCCTGGTTCTGCTGGGTCCCTCAGGCTGCGGCAAAACCACAACGATGCGGATGATCGCCGGTCTGGAAGATGCCAGCGAAGGCGACATCATGATCGACGGCGTACGCGTCAATGATATGGAGCCCAAAGATCGCGATGTGGCGATGGTGTTCCAGTCTTATGCGCTCTATCCAAACATGAACGTGTACGAGAACATCCGCTTCCCGCTGCGGGTTCGTGGCATCGATCCGGCGACCCATGACGACAAGGTGCGCCGCGCCTCGGCCATGGTCGAGTTGGACGACTTCCTGCACCGCAAACCGGCGGAACTGTCGGGTGGTCAGCGCCAGCGTGTCGCTCTGGCGCGCGCCATTGTGCGCGAACCGAACGTCTTCTTGATGGACGAACCGCTGTCCAACCTGGACGCGAAACTGCGCGTCTCGACCCGGGCGCAGATCAAGAATCTCAGCCATGAACTGGCCGTGACCACGA
The DNA here is from genome assembly GCF_059613205.1 of Ruegeria sp. BHSB064. Taxonomy (NCBI): domain Bacteria; kingdom Pseudomonadati; phylum Pseudomonadota; class Alphaproteobacteria; order Rhodobacterales; family Roseobacteraceae; genus Ruegeria; species Ruegeria sp. BHSB064. Next base: position 18,247 of record NZ_JBXWSB010000046.1, on the reverse strand, counting down.
TCTACGTGACTCACGACCAGATCGAAGCAATGACGCTGGCAGATCGCGTTGTGGTGATGAAAAGCGGCGTGGTTCAGCAGGTCGGCAGCCCGACCGAAATCTATGACACCCCGGCCAATACCTTTGTGGCCAGCTTTATCGGCAACCCGGCCATGAACCTGATGGAAGGTCAGGTGCGAAACGGCACGTTTGTAGCCGACCACGTGGAAATCCCGAATGTCACCGCGCCTGACGGTCCTCTGACACTAGGGTTCCGCGCCGAAGATGCTGCGCTGGCTGAAGACGGGCAGGGTCAGATCAACGCGCCGATCTACACTCAGGAATTGTTGGGTGATGCGACAATGATCTCGGTTCGTGTCGGTGGCGCATTGGTTTCTGTAAAAGCAGATAAAAACTTCCGAGCAGAGATTGACGACATGGTATCAATTTCGGTTCCCGCCGAAATCTGCCATCTGTTCGACGGCAAGACCGGCGAACGGATCTGAATACAGCCGTAATCAATCACCGGGGGGCAGCCCCGGGACCAAACTTGCATGCGTCGTTGGCGCGCGCATCACAATTCAGAGAAACAGGGAGATGAGATGTTTCTGAAAAAACTAGCTACCGCAACCGCCTTTGTGGGTCTGATGGGGTCGGCGGCTTACGCCGCCAACTGTGGCCCTGAAGGTCAATCCATTCGCATTCTTGCCAGCGACTTCCCAGCGATTCATGCTGTCGCAGGCGCTGCTGAAGCCAACTGTGCATCCGGTGCGTCCGAGTTTTCCACCAACCACACCACCGAAGCCCGCCAGATCATGAACGCGGCTCTGACGCCGAACCCGGCTGAATATTCGTCGGTCATTTTGGCCAACGCGACGCTGACTCAGCTGATGAATGACGGTCTGGTCCGTCCGCTGAACGATCTGGTTGAAAAGTATGGTGAAAACATCTCGCCGAACCTGCTGATCACCATCGATGGCAACGTGATGGCCGTGGCATTCATGGCAAACTCGCAGCACCTTTTCTCGCGCAAGGATATCCTTGAGCAGGCAGGTTTCGAAGGCATCCCGGCCACTTACGAAGAGGTTCTGGAAGCCGCAGCCATGATCCGCGAAGCGGGTATCATGGAGCACCCGATTGTCATGAACCTGCAAACCGGCTGGAACGTCGGTGAGGTGTTCAACATGATCTATCTGGGTCACGGCGGAGAGTTCTTTGAACCTGGTTCCGCAGAACCGGCGGTCAACAATGAAAAAGGCATTGCTGCGTTGGAAGTCATGAAAGCGCTGACCGAGTATGCGCATCCTGACCACTTGACCCATGCTTCGAACGAAACGCAGGGTTTGTGGGAATCCGGGCAGGCAGCACTGGGTGTTATGTGGGGTTCGCGCGGTTCGCCGATCCTTGACGACGAAGGCTCAACCGAAGAAGTGACGTCGAACACCGTTCTGTCTGCGGCTCCGACCGTCGGCGGTGGCTCGATCCCTTCGGCCACACTGTGGTGGGACGGCATCGCGATCTCGTCCAACGTCTCGGATGAAGAGGCGGAAGCCACCTTTGCGGCTCTGGTCAGTGCTCTGACACCGGACATGGTTGCAGCCAACAACGATGACGCCGTCTGGCTGCTGGAGGGCTTCCAGCCCGGACCGGCTGCGGCGGGCGTTGCGCAAACCGCTCAGGGTGGTGCAAAGCCATATCCGATGATCCCGCAGATGGGCCTGCTGCACGCAGCGCTCGGCGCGGAATTGGCGGATTTCCTGAAAGGGGATGAAAGCGCCGAACAAGCGCTGGCCGACGTCGAGGCCGCCTACAGAACATCCGCAAAAGAAGCTGGTTTCCTCCAGTAATTTTACCGGACCCGAGGGGGCTGTTTTGGCCCCCTCACGCAACTCGGACTTCAGATCGGGACGAACGCCATGAAGCACCGCACCTTTTTCTGGTTCATTCTGCCGACGCTTTCCGCGATGATCCTGTTCATCGCACTTCCTATCGTCTCAGTCTTTATCCAGTCGTTGTTCGTAGCACACGAACAGGTATTGGTCGTCTCCGAAAGCTGCGGCCCGTTTGGATGTACTCCAACAACTTCGGTTGACCTTGAAGCAACGGCCCAGTTGCAGGAAGAACGGCCATTGGGTCAGTTCAACGGCTTGGGCACCTACACCAATCGTTCGCATCTTGCCTTCGCCGAAATACGCGAAGCCTGGGCAAGCACAGAGACGATGGGTGAATTCTGGTCTCAGGTGTACAACCTGCCTTTCTACAGCGCCCTGACCTTTACCTTGGTGTACACGGCAATTGTCACACCGCTGGTTCTGATACTTGGTATGGCGATTGCAGTGGGCGTAAACAATCTGCCCAACATGCTGAAAGGGATAGCGATTTTCATCTCGCTGTTGCCCTTCCTCGTTACGCCGCTTGTTGGCTCACTGATCCTCTTTTGGATGGTTGACAGCGATGGCGTGATCGGGGCGACGATTCAGAACATATTCAACGATCCGACGCTGAGTTTGAAAGCCTCTACCGCGCTGACGTGGATCATGCTCATGTTCTACGGGGTGTGGCACACTTTGCCGTTCAGCTTTATCACCTTCTACGCAGGCTTGCAGACGGTTCCTGAGGATACGATGGAGGCCGCACAGATCGACGGTGCCACGAAATGGCAGCGCATGATCCACGTGATTGTGCCGCATCTTGCTCCGCTGGTGTCCTTTGTGACGCTGATGCTGATCATGGACAACTTCCGTGTCTTCGAACCTATCGTCAGCTTCAAGGCCGAAGCGCACGCTCAGTCGCTCAGCTGGATCATCTACAACGACCTGCGCGAAAGCGGCAATCCGCTTTACGGTTCGGCCGGTGCGACTTCGCTGATTACCATTATTCTGGTGATCATTCTGATGACGCCTGTGCTGATCCGCACCTGGCGCGACTTCACCCGCAAATCTCACTGAGGACACGACATGGCGACCAAAGCACAATCTCGCATGACCCCGCTTAAGCTGTTCTCATACGCCTTTGTGGCGGTGTGGCTGATCATTGCGGCGTTCCCGTTCTTCTGGACTTTCTGGGGCAGCTTCAAAGTACAGGCAGACTTTTTGTCTAAGGCCGACTGGATGAACGCCTTGACAGGGACCAACACGATCGAGCAAACCGGAAGCGCCTTCACCGGAGCCGGATATTACGGGGCTTGGGTGCTTGAGGATTTCTGGTTCAATTTCAGAAACACCGGCATCGTTGTGTTCTTTACGGTGGTCATCTCGCTGACCTTCGGCACACTGGGTGGCTATGCTTTGGCCCGGTCCGGTTTCCGCTATGCCTTCTGGATCCTGATGGCTGCGCTGGTGTTCCGTGCCATGCCGCATATCACGCTGGTCTCGGGTTATCTGTTGCCGTTCTTCGAGTGGAACGTCTGGGGTATTCTGCCCACCACGATTATCGTTCTGGTGGCGATCAACCAGCCGTTCACGCTGTGGATGCTGCATTCGTTCTTCAAGAACATCCCCAAAGACATGGACGAAAGCGCCATGGTCGATGGCTGCACCCGGTTCCAGGCGTTCTGGCATGTGATCGTGCCGGTCATGTGGCCCGGCGTGATTACCACTGGTCTGTTTAGCTTCCTGCTGGCCTATAACGACTTTGCCGTGACTGCGATGCTGCTGAGTGAAGAGAATGAGACCATCATTCCTGCCATCAACAGCTTCATGGGCACCACACAAGTTGAAGGCAAGATCATGTACGCGGTTGCTGCCGTGGTCTCGACCACTGCCCCGCTGTTTGTCCTGATCCTGTTCTTCCAGCGCCAGATCGTGAGTGGTCTGACAGCCGGTGCGGTCAAAGGCTGATGAGCGCATCTGCAAGACATAACGCGGTTGCGCGCCACCCGGCGCTCAACCGGATGCCAAGAGATTTTCTGACGCGCGGCTGACCCTCTCCGCCAAACAGAACATCTTATTAGAATACGATTAAAGGACTGAAAACATGAAGGGTTCACGCCCCGAACAAGCCGTGCTGACCAAAGACACGGATATGAGCAAAACCGAAGAAACGCGCGCCGTCATCGAAGGGATGGTTGACGGGCTGAATGACCACCGCATCGATGACATCGGTGAGTTCTTCGCGCAGGGTTTCCGCTGGATGGGCAACCAGGGCTGCGGCACCAAGACCGGGTTGAATGAATTCCAGGACAATTGGCAACGCCCGTTTCAGGCGGCGTTTTCCGACAAGACCTGCATTGATGAGGCGCGTCTTTATATGGGTGAATGGGCTGCGGCCTTTGGTCGGCAGGAAGCCACTCATTCCGGCGAGTTTCTGGGCATTCCCGCGACCGGTAAGCGGGTCGAGATTCGTTACATGGATTTTTGGAAAGTGGTTGACGGCAAAATCGTCGACAACTGGGTGAATGTCGACTTCGCCCATGTGGCGGCCCAATTGGGCGTCGATCTGTTCCAAGGGAACGGATGGGAAGCATATGACCGGGGCGAGAAAACTCCGCCTCGGCCCGCAAACTGAGGATTAGGACATGGCTATCGAATACCTGAAACGTGGCAAGCCCGAGGCTGACAGGGCTGAGGATGACGCCAAGACCCGCGCTGTCGTTGAGGCGACCCTGAAGGATATCGAAGCGCGCGGCGATGCGGCCGTGCGTGAACTGTCCGAAAAATTCGACAATTACTCACCCGAAAGCTATCGCTTGAGCCAGCAGCAAATCGATGATCTGATTGCCTCGCTGTCAGATCGTGAACTGGCTGATATCAAGTTTGCGCAGGAACAGGTGACGAATTTCGCCCAAGCGCAGCGCGACTCGATGCTGGACATCGAGGTCGAGACGCTGCCCGGCGTGATCCTTGGCCACAAGAACATCCCGGTTCAGTCGGTGGGTTGTTACGTGCCCGGTGGCAAGTTTCCGATGGTGGCTTCGGCGCATATGTCAGTGGCAACCGCGAAGGTCGCCGGTGTGCCCCGCATTATCGCTTGCACCCCCCCGTTCAATGGCGCGCCCAACGCGGCCGTGATTGCGGCGATGCATCTGGGTGGTGCGCATGAGATTTACGTAATGGGCGGTATTCAGGCCGTGGGCGCAATGGCCATCGGCACGGAAACAATCGATCCGGTCCATATGCTGGTCGGTCCGGGCAACGCGTTTGTTGCCGAAGCCAAGCGCCAGCTGTTCGGTCGGGTGGGTATCGACCTTTTCGCCGGTCCGACCGAGACGATGGTCATTGCCGATGAAACCGCCGCTGACGCCGAACTGTGCGCCACCGACCTGTTGGGTCAGGCCGAGCACGGCTATAACAGCCCCTGCGTTCTGCTGACCAATTCGCGCAAACTTGCCGAGGACACTCTGGCCGAGATCGAGCGCATTCTGGATATCCTTCCGACATCGGGCACCGCACGGGTCAGCTGGGATGAATACGGCGAAGTGATTGTCTGCGACACCTATGACGAGATGTTGCAGGTTGCCGACGACATCGCATCGGAACACGTTCAGGTCATGACAGACCGCGACGACTGGTTCCTTGAAAACATGACCTGTTATGGCGCGTTGTTCCTGGGTCCACGCACCAACGTTGCCAATGGCGACAAGGTGATCGGGACCAACCACACGCTGCCTACGAAAAAGGCTGGCCGCTATACCGGCGGTCTGTGGGTTGGCAAGTTTTTGAAAACACACAGCTATCAGAAAGTGTTGACGGATGAGGCCGCAACGATGATCGGTGAATATGGCTCGCGCCTGTGCATGCTCGAAGGCTTTGTCGGTCATGCCGAGCAATGCAATATCCGTGTGCGTCGCTATGGCGGCATCAATGTTCCTTACGGCGAGGGTGCGCCGTACCGGGAGGCCGCAGAATGAACGACGTACATTCAGCAAACAAGGCGCTGATCGCGCCGCTTCGGGCGGCGATGTATGACTTTGAAGAAACTGGGGTACGGGCAGCGCTGGAAGCGCTGATCGCCCCAGACGCGGTGGTGCATATGTGCCATCCCTTTGGTGATCTAACCGGCCCGGTCGAGCTGTATGATCACTGCTATGCACCGCTGCTGGCCTCGATGCCGGATCTGGAACGGCGCGATTGGATCGTCATGGGCGGGCGTACCGAGCACGGCGGTGACTGGATCGGTTGCGGTGGTCATTACTATGGCACCTTCGTGGCGCCCTGGCTGGATATTCCGCCAACTGGTCATCTGACCCATATGCGGTATCACGAATTCTACCGATTTGAAGGCGGCAAGGTGGTCGAGATCCAGACGATCTGGGATATCCCGGAAGTCATGATTCAGGCCAAAGCCTGGCCGATGGCACCGTCGCTTGGGCTTGAATTCTGCATTCCGGGCCCTGCGACGCATGACGGCCTTGTGCCGGGGCCGTGGGACGAGGCGAAGTCGCAGGCGTCTTGCGATCACATCGTGACGATGCTGGCACATCTCAAGAAACACCCCACTCAGGGTGGTCCGGAAGTGATGGAGATGCCAAAGTTCTGGCACGAGCGTATGAACTGGTACGGGCCTGCCGCGATCGGTACGGGACGGGGTATTTCCGGGTTCCGCAACTGGCACCAAATTCCGTTTCTGAACGGAATGCCGGATCGTGGTCAGTATCTCGACGAGATTCAGTACCACTTCTTTGGTGACGGTGAATATGCCGCTGTGACCGGTTGGCCCGATATGATCCAGACTGTGACTCATGATGGCTGGATGGGCATTGCGCCGTCAGGCAAACGGATCACCATGCGCAGCTTGGACTTCTGGCGTCTCGAGAACGGCAAGATCCGCGAAAACTGGGTCACCGTCGATATTCTGGATGCGTACAGGCAACTGGGTGTCGACGTGTTTGCCCGTCTGCGCGAGTTCAACAAAGCGCGGGTTCCAGGGTCGATCTCGTTCCCGGTCGGGGATGTCTGACATGGCGCAACTCCCCAGTACGCCCAGCTTCAACCTCGGCGGCAAGCGCGCCTTGGTTGCAGGGGCATCGTCCGGCATTGGCATGGCATGTGCCGTGGCGCTGGCGGAGCATGGGGCTGAGGTCACTCTTGCAGCGCGTCGGACAGACGCGCTGCAAGAGATCGCGTCCGAGATGTCTGCGCGCGGCTGGTCGGCCAAGGTGCTGGAACTGGATGTGTCCGATGTAGATGCCACCGCTGCGGCCGTTGCGGAAAACGGTCCGTACGAGATCCTTTTGAACTCGGCGGGGTTGGCACGCCATGGCAAGGCGGTTGACACATCAGCATCGGATTTCGATGCGGTGATGAATGTCAATGTACGCGGTGCGTATTTCCTGACTCAGGCCGTGGCAAAGGGGTTGCTCGACGCGGGTCGCCCGGGTTCGCTGATCAATATCTCAAGCCAGATGGGGCATGTGGGCGGACGCGAGCGTGCCGTCTATTGTGCCTCGAAATTTGCAGTTGAAGGATTCACCAAAGCCATGGCGCTGGAATTCGGTTCTGCAAAAATTCGGGTCAACACAATATGCCCGACATTTATTCTGACGGATCTGACACGTTCCACCTTCGACGACCCGCACAAGCGCGCTTGGATTCTGGACAAGATCAAGTTAGGCCGCCCCGGCGAGATTGAAGATATCATGGGCGCGGTGGTCTATCTGGCCTCGGATGCGTCAGCACTGGTAACAGGTACTTCGATGTTGGTGGATGGAGGCTGGACAGCGGACTGATGGGAACTCAGAAGGTCACATCATTGGACGTGGCACGGCGGGCAGGGGTAAGCCAATCCGCTGTCAGCCGTGTGTTTACGCCCGGTGCGTCGGCCTCGGAAAAGACCATCGCCAAGGTGCGCAAAGCTGCGGATGAGCTTGGATATCGCCCCAATGTTCTGGCGCGTGCGGTGGTCTCTGGCAAAAGCCGGATCATCGGTCTTGTAGTGGCCTATCTGGACAACCAGTTCTACCCGGAGGCGGTGGAAAAACTGACCAACGCGTTGCAAGAACACGGCTATCATGTTCTGATTTTCATGGCATCACAATCGGCTGGAAATATCGACAAGGTGGTGCAAGAGATCCTGGATTTTCAGGTAGATGGCATCGTGGCGGCTTCGGTCGCTTTGTCGTCGGACTTGTCGGCCCGATGCCGCGCGGCGGGTGTGCCTATGGTCTTGTTCAACCGGGCACAGGACGACCCGGCCATGTCTGCGGTGACGTCTGACAACCTGGCCGGAGGGCGGAAAGTGGCCGAATTTTTTCTGGCAGGCGCGCATAAGAAGATCGGCTTTATCGCGGGGTGGGAAGGTGCCTCGACCCAGCGTGACCGGGAACGTGGATTTGTTACCGCGCTGCAGGAGGCTGGTGTTGCGTTACACGCGCGAGAGGTCGGTAACTTCCGAACGGAACAGGCGCAGGCAGCGACCCGGCGCATGTTCGCCTCGGATCCGCCCGATGCGCTGTTTGTAGCCAATGACCATATGGCTATTGCGGTCATGGATACCTTGCGTTTCGAGTTGGGGATAAAGGTGCCCGAAGATGTATCGGTTGTGGGTTACGACGACGTCGCCGTAGCTGCTTGGCCAACTTACAACCTGACAACCGTGCGCCAGCCAGCCAACCGTATGGTGAGCGAAACGGTAGAAATTCTGCTCAGCAAAATCGACGGCCCGGATGTTGGTCCGCGCCGGTTAGAGATTGATGGGCCTTTGATTGTTCGCGGCTCGGCCCGCATACCTGAAGGATGGAAGACATGAAGGGATTTGATCCCAAATTCAATGATTTCCCCGACTATATCATCGGGATCACAAAGGAAATCTGGGAAGATCGCGGCATTGCAACGCTGCATCACTACTACTCGCCGGACATCGTTGTACGCTCGCCTGCTTCAGTGGTTTTGGGTAACCAGAACGTCATTGGTGCAACCATGGCAACTTTGGCCGAATTCCCTGACCGGCAGTTGCTGGGCGAGGATGTGATCTGGTCCGGTACACCGGAAGAGGGGATGCTGAGCTCGCACCGCATCATCTCGACTGCGACGCATCTGGCCGATGGTGTCTATGGCAAAGCGACAGGCAAGCAACTGCGTTATCGGATTCTGGCTGATTGCCACGCCATCGACAATCAGATCAATGATGAATGGCTGATCCGCGATCAGGGCGCCATCGTGCGCCAAATGGGCTGGGACCCTAAGGAATACGCCGCTGATCTGATCGCGCGTGAGGGCGGACCGGACAACTGTGTCAAACCGCTAACACCCGCGACCGACCAGCCCGGCCCCTACAAGGGCACGGGCAATGACAATGAATGGGGTCAGCGCTATGCCGACATCCTGACCCGCATCATGAGCGCTGATATGGGCGTTATCGAGGCCGAATATGACCGGGCCGTGCAATCCGAATATGTCGGCGGCGTCACTGGCCACGGCTGGGACTCGGTCGATCGGTTTTGGATGGGCCTGCGCGCCAGCTTCCCCAATGCCGAGTTCAAGATCGAACACCAGATCGGGCGCGACGATCCCAATATGGCCCCGCGCGCGGCTGTGCGTTGGAGCCTGCATGGCAAGCATGACGGCTGGGGCGTCTTCGGCGTGCCGACCGGGGCCGAGGTGTACGTGTTGGGCATCAGCCACTGTGAGTTTGGCGAATTGATCGGCGGCCAGCCGCAGTTGCGCCGGGAATACACTCTGTTTGACGAAACATCGGTCTGGAAACAGATCCTGTTGCAAACCGGCGGTAAGTAACATGTCCCGCCGTATCTCAAATCTGGATGCGGGGCAGGCGATGCGGCGATACCACGCCCATCGCGCCAGCCTGCGCGCCCGGCGGCTGAACAACCGCCCGCCGGGGCTTGGGGTTTGATCCGTTCAAACCTCAACCCAAGCAAAGGAATACAGATATGAGTACCATTCAAAGCCGCATCGTCCGTTACGGAGAGCTGCAACCCTGCAAAACCGCGTTCATCGACGCACACACGCCCGGGTCGGACCAGAAAGAGAACTTTACCATCGTCGGCGGTGGCGTCTCGGAAAGCCCGGACCAGCACGTCCACATCACCGACAAGATCGGGTTCAACATCGGCGCGGCGGGGCAGCCCCCGAAATGCCGCAACTCCTTGCACAGCCACACCACGGCCGAGGTCTTCTTTGTTGCCAAGGGACGCTGGCGGTTCTTCTGGGGCCGGTATGGTACCGCTGGTGAGTTCATCGCTGAAGAGGGCGACATCTTCAATATCCCCACCGGTATCTTCCGTGGCTTCGAAAACGTTGGACAGGACTACGGCATGATCATGTCGATCCTAGGTGGCGACGACGCAGGCGGCGGTGTGACCTGGGCACCTCAGGTGATCCAGGACGCGCAGGCGCATGGTCTGATGCTGGGCAACAATGGTGTGCTTTACGACAGCAAGAAGGGCGAAGAGCTGCCGCACAATGTGCAGCCCATGCCTTTGCTGACCGAAGAAGAGTTGAAAGCCTACCCCGAGGTTCCGGTCGAGGATGTGGTCGGCAAATATGTTGCCCGCTATTGGGACCTGATGGCGTTGTCGGCAAACAAGCCTGCTGTAGTGATCGGTGAAAACGGCCTGATCAAGGACAAGCCAGGCTTCGAGGTTGATTTCCTGACCCGTGGATCGGCTGTTAACGATCCGGTCAAAGCAGAAAAACCGGTGGTTCTGATGCCCGCAAGTGGCCATTGGCGGATCGCTATCAACGATGTTGTGACCACATTGTCCAATGGGGACACCGCAGTGGTAATGCCGGGCGAAAGCTACAGCGCTCAACCTTCGATGACTGGTCAGGCCGGGCTTTACCGCATCACCGCAACGGATGATCCGGCGGGCGCAACCTGGACTGGTAACTAAGAAAGACGGAGACCCCGCATGACCAAAATCCTAACTTCACATGTGGGGTCTCTGCCCCGAACTCAGGGCGTCGTGGACTTTATCTTCGCGCGCGAAAACAACGAGACTTACGACGCCGCTGCTTTTGATGCTTGCATGACCGACGCGGTTTCTGAGACCGTGCGAAAGCAGGTTGAGGCTGGTGTAGATATTGTCAGCGATGGCGAAACCTCAAAGATTTCATATGCCACCTATGTCAAGGATCGTTACACGGGGTTTTCCGGTGACAGCCCGCGCAATGCGCCCGCTGATCTGAAAATGTTCCCCAGCTTTTTGGAACGTCTCGCCAATGACGGTGGCACTCCGCAATATGCGAGGCCCATGTGTACGGGTGAGGTCCGCTCAAAAGGTCAGGGCGAGCTTGAGAAGGATATTGCCAACCTCAAAGCTGCCATGGATCAACATGGTGCTGAGCGCGGGTTCATGAACGCAGCCTCACCCGGTGTGATTTCCCTCTTCCTTCAAAACGACTTTTATCCCAAGCGTGAGGCTTACCTGGCGGCGCTGGCGGATGCGCTGAAAGAAGAATACGAAACAATCGTGGCCTCTGGTCTGGACCTGCAATTGGATTGCCCCGATCTGGCCTTGTCGCGCCACATGCTGTTCACCGATCTGTCCGACGACGAGTTTCTCAAGATCGCTGATATGCATGTCGAGGCTCTGAACCATGCTTTGCAAAACGTGCCGCAGGATCGCGTGCGCGTGCATATTTGCTGGGGCAATTACGAAGGACCGCATTGTTGCGATATCGGTATGGACAAGGTGTTCACCACGCTGATGGCAACCAAAGCCCGCTATATCCTGTTCGAGACCTCAAACCCGCGCCACGCACACGAATGGACCGTGTTCCGCGACCGCAAGGCTGAGATCCCGGACGACAAGGTTCTGGTGCCCGGCGTCGTCGACACCACCACCAACTTCGTCGAACATCCCGAATTGGTGGCCCAGCGGATTGAGCGTTTCGCAGACATTGTGGGGGCAGATCGCGTGATCGCAGGCAGTGATTGCGGCTTTGGCACCTTTGCCGGTTTTGGGGCGGTGGACCCTCAGATCGCTTATGCCAAACTGGCTTCGCTGTCCGAGGGGGCAAAGCTGGCTTCGGCATGACACCATTGATCCTTTTGCCGGGCATGATGTGCGATGCCCGGCTTTTTGGTCCTCAGATCGAGGCGTTGTCGGGTAAGATGCCGGTTATGACCTTTCCGCTGCATCAGCATGACAGCGTCGAGTCCCTGGCGGCTGAAATTCTGACCCACGCACCGCCCGCCTTTGCACTTGCCGGACTGTCGATGGGTGGGATCGTGGCGATGGAAGTGTTGCGACAAGCGCCCGGGCGCACCCAAAAGCTGGCGCTTTTAGACACTAACCCCTTGGCAGAAACACCTGAGGTCAAAGCCCGCCGTGCCCCTCAGATCGAGGCCGTAAAAAACGGTAAGCTGCGAAACGTGATGCGGGACGAGATGAAGCCGAATTATCTGGCAGATGGCCCTCATCAGGGGGCGATACTTGACCTGTGTATGGCAATGGCTACTGATCTGGGGTCCGAGGCGTTTTTGCGCCAGTCCCATGCTTTGATGAACCGCCCGGACCAGCGCCAGACCCTGTCTGCCTATACCGGAAAAACCCTGGTTCTCTGCGGCAGGGAAGATGGTCTTTGCCCGGTCGAACGGCATCAGTTGATGCACGATCTGCTGCCAAACAGCGTGTTTGAGATCATCGAAGAAGCCGGGCATTTGCCCACATTGGAACAACCAAACAAAACCACGGCGGCGTTGATCCGCTGGTTGGAGGACACATGACACCGTCACTTTTGTCACTGCTCCGCAAAGTGGATACGCCCACTGTCTGCAACGCCATTGAGGTGGCACAAGGCAAGCGCGGGTTTAATGGCTTTACCCGCGGCACCATGCTGTGCTCGGCTCCGGACGAACCCGCTATTGTGGGCTATGCCCGCACGGCCAAGATTGCAGCGGTCAATCCGCCAACCGAACCTGCCGATGTCATCAAGGCGCGCCGCATGGCCTACTACAAGTACATGGCCGAAGGGCCTGCGCCCTCGGTCGCTGTGGTTGAGGATTTGGATTTCCCCGACTGCATCGGCGCCTATTGGGGAGAGATCAACACCACGGTCCACAAGGGCTTTGGCATGTCGGGGGCATTGACCAACGGCGTGATGCGGGATTTGGGGGACGTGCCCGAAGGTTTCCCTGTTGTTGCTGGGTCCGTTGGACCAAGCCACGGCTTTGTCCATGTGCGCGAGGTTGACACGCCCGTCACGATCTTTGGCCTGACGGTCAATCCCGGTGACTTGATCCATGCGGATCGGCACGGTGCGCTGGTGGTGCCCCAAGATGTCGTGGATCAGCTTGAGGCCGCAATCCAGAAACTGCTGACGACGGAACGTATCGTTCTGGACGCCGCCGCGCAGCCGGGATTTGATTTTGATGCCTTCTCGGTCGCTTGGTCTGAGTTCGAGAAAGCCCGCACCTGACGACGTGCGACTCAACTGAATCAAGCCTGCGGATTCTGGTCCCAGCATAAAATTTTGGTTGCCGGTCGATAGATTGCAAACCGGCAGTCGTAACGTCGCTGAACAGGCCAAAACCGCAATGCGGTTCGTCTCTTACTGCCAGAGGGACAGCATGTCTGGGGGCGCAGGGTTTCGTGCGATTTTTAACCAATTTTCGACGCTACACTGTGGCGCGCCAAGAAGCCCGACAACTTTTTCAACCCGGCTTTAAGATCCGCTGTCGGATTGGTGTAGCCAAGGCGCAGCCAGCCCTCCATGTCCATCGCGCTGCCTGGTGTCAGCATCACGCCTTCTTCTTTCAAAAGCGTGACGCAAAGATCACGCGACGACATAGGCAAATCATATTTTAGCAGCGCCGTAGTGCCTGATTTCGGCGGCACCCAGCTCAGCAATGGTTCATTCGCGATCCAATCTTCGACGATCCGCAGGTTCTCTCGCGTGATCCGCTGGGCGCGCGCCAAAATTTTATCTCGGTTTTCAAGTGCAATGGCCGCGAGCATTTCGTCCACCTGACCGACCGAGATGGTGTTGTAGTCACGATGGATCATCACATCATGAAGCATGTCTTTTGGCCCTGCGATCCAACCGACCCGCAACCCGGCCAATGAATACGCCTTGGACATACCTGCCGTGCTGATCCCTTTTTCATAAAGATCGGCTACGGCGGCCGTGAAACCATCACCGGTCTGGTCGGTGCCGCGATAGACTTCATCGCACAATAGCCACGCATAAACGCTGCGCGCGATTTCGACGATTTGTTCCAGCAAGGCACGATCCATCAAAGCGCCGGTCGGGTTGTTTGGGTTATTGATCGCAATCAACCGCGTGTTGGGTCGAACCATTGCGCTCAGCTTGTCGAGATCGGGCAGAAACGCGTTTTCTGGGGTCAGGTGCAACAGCTCTATTTCCGCTCCGAGGCTTTCGGGGATCGAGTAATGCTGCTGATAGGTCGGGATCACCGAAATCACGTGATCCCCGCGCGAGACCAGCGTTTGATGCACCAAAGAGTTGGCACCGATGGTTCCATGGGTCGTCAGGATATTTTCGCGAGTCTGGCTTTCGTACAGCCCACAGATGGCATCGCGCAAACGGTCCGAACCTTCGATTGCGCCATAGGTCATCTTCATGGCAGACAGATCGTTCAGAATGCTGTTATGTTGGCCCGCAATCTCAAAAAGCTCACCCAATGTAATGGACTCGACGCAGGTTTCAGCCAGATTGAGTTCGCACTTGGTTTCGAACTCGTTCATCCACATTTCGACACCGAAAGGCCTGATATCCATGGGTCTCTCCTATAGTCTTCGTTAAGCCGAAGCCGCGACATAGATGACGCGCGCCTCCCTGGTATCTTCCAGACTCGGATCAATGGAAAGCAAGAACACAGGATTTTAGCGCGGCTTTGTCTCTGAGACACTAAGCCGACAGAATTGACATTTCAGATGAACAAGCCGTCGGCCCAAGAACTCAAATCAGAGCTTTCGGGATCAAATATGGCAATTCCCGCTGACTTTTTCGCGAAACAAAAGGTGCATGCCCTTACCGCTCGCCAAAATTTGGCTGCCTTGCATTAAAAACCTGTCCAGGGGTTCGCAGTCGATATGCCCTCCGGCCTCTTGAATCATCGGAATGGCGGCAAAAGCATCCCAGGCGTTCAAATGGGCCTCATAGTAACCTTCAGCCTGACCGGTGGCCACCGCCAGCAAGCTGATCGCGGCAGAGCCGTTGCGGCGGTATTCTATACCTGCACCCAGCAAAGTCTCAATCAACTGAGTATGTTCTGTAAACGGTCGACGGGTTGACCAGCCCAACATCAATTGAGAACGTGTTGGTTCAGCGCAGGTTGAAACACTCAGGCGTTGTTCATTCAGCCACGCACCACCCCCGACAGACGCCCAGGCCAACATGTTCAGGTCTGGCGCGCAGATCACACCAAGCGGTATGTTTTGGCCGTCATAAAACGCTATGCAAACGCCCCAGTCGCGATGCCCGCGCATGAAATTGGCGGTCCCGTCAATCGGGTCCACGACCCAAAACGCATTGCCCGACCCGGATACGCCGTCCTCTTCACCCAACATGGCGTCGTCTGGCCAGCTTTCAGCGATGCGTTGACGTATCAGGTCTTCGACCGCGCGATCCGCGAAGGTGACAAAATCCTGTGGGCCTTTCTCGGCGATGAATTCGGCACCGCGCTCATCACGAAGACGCACAGCCAGCGCAGCGGCGTCTTGGGCCAAAGACTTGGCGAAGGTCAGCCGGTTCTCAACATCGGTCATGTCAGCTTCCCACCTTGGCCAAAACGTCCGATTTCAGAAACCGTTCAATGAACAACATGAAGCCAACCGAAGGGACCAGCAGAATGAGCGCAGTGATAGAGGCGATTTGATAGTTCCCCTCCATTGATGCGGTGAACAACAGCAAGGGCATTGTGGTGATGTCTGGCACGCCGACAAAGTACGTTCCGGTGAACTCGTCCAGCGAGATCAGGAATACGAAAATTGCACTGGCCATAAGCCCGGGAAGGGCAAGCGGCAAGGTGACCGTGCGGAACACCGTGAAGGGAGACGCCCCCATATTTGCGGCGGCTTCCTCAAGCTCTCGATCCACGGCGGCAAACGCGGCAGTCGCGATCCAAACCGAAAACACCAGCCCCTGGATCGTATGAACCAGAACCACACCAACATAAGTGCCATTCAGGCCCAGCCCATAGAATATGCGGGCGATGTTCATGTGTACGGCGATGGATGGAAAGGCTTGTGGCAACAGGAACAACAGCAGGAAGAATGTCCGCCATGGCAGGCTGCCGCGTCCCAATGCCAGCCCGGCCGGGATTGCAACCACCAGAGACGCCAGCACAGTGAACAGAGCGATCAGAACCGAGCTATAGATAGACTCCATGGCGTTGCCCTGAGGGCGGAACACACGTTCCCAGAAGGAAAAGCCATAACTTTGCGGGAGCTTCGCCGGAAAATACCACGTTTCGGCGACGGACCAGATCAGCATGTTGGTGATCGGCCCAAAGATGGCAAAGGCCAGCAGAGCCAACAGTACCGCTGTGAGGGTTGTGCGAAGAATGGTCATGCGGGCTTCCCTCCTTCACGCACGCCTTGACGCAGGTAGACCCAGGCGATCACGGCCGTCATTGCATATGAAATAAAGCCCAGCGCGTTTGCCACGCCATAGTCGGAATAGGCGTTGATGCGCCATGCCATGTCCACTGTGATCATCGTGGGCGTCTGTGCGTTGATCATAAGCGGCACCGACAAAACGGACATCATCACGACGTAAGACAGGATCAGCCCAACCATGAGTGTTGTGCCCACTTGCGGCACCACAATTTCAAACAGAATTCTAAGTCGGGACGCGCCCAAGTTGCGAGCGGCTTCGATCGTCGAACGATCCAATGATGCCATCGCGCCTGCAACCAGCAAGGCCACGAAGGGTGTTTGTTTCCACACAAAGGTAATCACAATGCCACGCCAATCCAGATAGCTGGCGGCTTGCAAGGGCTCCATCAAACCGGTTGAGACAATGATATTGTTCATCATGCCGTTCTTGGCGAGGAAGGTTCGCATCAGCTGTGCCGCAACAACAAACGGAATGAACAATGGCCAGCGATACAGCCAGCGCAGCACGGCAAGGGCCACCCGGTTTTCGCCCAAGGTCAGATAGCCACCGATGGCTATCGATAGCAGGCCGATAATCACTGTCGAGAGGCTTACGATGATCAGGGTGAACAGGACATCGTTGGAATACAAGGCAAAGGCCTTTGTGAAATTCTGCAAACCCCAACCACCAAGTTCCTCATCCCGGAACGCCCACAACAGGGAATAGCCTAGAGGGTATAGAAACAGGCAGGCAAGCAATACGATTGCCGGAGCAATCAGGGTTAATGAGGCTTTTCGGGTGATCATCGGGGGTCAGTCCAAGAATTTTGAGTGCGGGCCCCATGGGGGAAGGCCCGCACATTGGTTTCCATGAGAGGGAGTTAGTTGGAAACCTTTTGCTCGTAGGCTTCGCGGATATCGTCAAAGAACGGACCCAGCGGGAAGGGTTTGCCTCTGGCAGCCAGATCTTCCGGTGTCACATCGGTGAACAGTTTGTTCCAGGTTTCCTGATCCAACGCACTTTCGACGTGCTGAGCGTCGATACCCGGATACCAGTTGAAACGCTTGACGATGCCTTCGGCCTGAACTTCGGGGCTGGTGGCCAGGGCGATGAACTTGCGCGCCGCTTCAGCGTTTTCCGCCTTGGCCGGGATCGCATAGTAATAAGGCTGACCCGGCATGCCCGGCTCGGGCAGCAACAGTTTGAGGTTCGGATTCAGGCGGCCGTCGGCTTGCCATGTGTAGAACATGTCTACCCAAACTGGGCCCATTACGATCTCACCCCGGTTCATCATATCCAGAGTGCCTGCGTTTCCGGGCGTAAAGGTGACGTTTTCGTTGAAAGCTTTCAGATCGCTCAACGCCTGGTCCCAGCTGTTTTTCAACTCTGGATCATAGGGGCCGTTCATCAATTGATCGGTGTTGCCGGCATAGGCATACATCCACGCTGCGGTGAATGCGACGCCCGACATTCCGTTCTTGATGCCGTTATAGCCGAACGCCCCTTTGTTTTCTGCCGTCCAGGTTTTCAACTCGTCAAAGCTTGCAGGTGGGTTCTGGACCAGATCGGGATTGTAGGCGATAGCGGTCTGGCTGTGGAACATGGGCATGACATAGCCCTCGACATCGGTGCCCAGTGCGGTCTTAGAGGTGTCACGCGTAGCGAGCTGACCGGTTTCGATGTCGCCCACATATTTCTGCAACAGACCTTCTGTCACCATCTCCCCAGATTTCAGCTGGGTCATGACAACGACATCTGTGTCCCAGGTTTCATTTCCGGCCTGTGCCTTGATTTTTTCAAGGATC
>NZ_JBXWSB010000045.1:0-32765 GCF_059613205.1 Ruegeria sp. BHSB064 | reverse complement strand
CTGAGTTGGGTTCGATGCTGACGGACATGCTGGTCACTATGACAGACCGTGGCCCGGACAGTGCAGGTATCGCGATATATGGGGCCGAGGCGGACGGCGCAGTCAAACTGACCGTGCAATCCGACACGCCAGAGGCGGATTTTGCGACCCTTGCCGTGGATCTTGGGGCTGCCATCGGTGCCGAAGTGACCCTGCGCGCAAATTCCACGCACGCGGTTCTGGAGCTGGCAGGCGACAAGGCTGACCAAGCCCGCCAAGCGGTGCGAGAGTTACGTCCGGGTTTGCGGGTGATGTCGGATGGCGCGGCCATCGAGATTTACAAAGAGGTTGGCTTGCCCCGCGATGTGGCCGACCGGTTCAGCCTGTCCGCCATGAGCGGCAGTCACGGAATAGGTCACACCCGCATGGCCACCGAATCTGCCGTGACCACCGAAGGCGCACACCCGTTTAACACCGGGTCGGATCAGTGCTTGGTCCACAATGGCTCTTTGTCAAACCACAACGCGCTGCGCCGCAAGTTGAAACGCGAGGGTGTGCGGGTCGAGTCAATGAACGACACCGAGGTCGGTGCGGCCTACCTGACCTGGAAAATGCAGAACGGTTCAACGCTGGGTGAGGCGCTGGAAAGCAGCCTTGAAGATCTCGACGGGTTCTTCACCTTTGTTGTGGGCACCAAGGATGGGTTCGGGGTGGTGCGCGATCCCATTGCCTGCAAGCCCGCAGTGATGGCCGAAACCGATCAATACGTGGCTTTTGGCAGCGAATACCGCGCGTTGGTCAATCTGCCCGGTATCGAAGACGCCCGCGTCTGGGAGCCCGAGCCCGCCACTGTCTATTTCTGGAGCCACTGAGATGCAGACCTATGATGTTGCAGAAAACGGCCTGCGGGGTTTGAATGCAGCCCTTCAGACGCAAAGCGGCGAAACGAACCAAACCAGTTGGGAAGTACAGAATCCAAAAGGCAGTCACGCGATTGCCGTGGGTTTGGACGCACCGATTGAAGTGACCGTCAAAGGCTCGACCGGGTACTATTGCGCAGGGATGAACCAGCAGGCGACCATCCGGGTTGAGGGCTCGGTGGGTCCGGGCGTGGCCGAAAACATGATGTCTGGCACCGTGGTCGTGGAAGGCGACGCCAGCCAGTATGCCGGAGCGACCGGGCATGGTGGGCTTCTGGTGATCAAAGGCAATGCCAGCTCGCGCTGCGGGATTTCGATGAAGGGCATCGATATCGTTGTGCATGGCAATATCGGCCACATGTCCGCCTTCATGGCACAGGCGGGCAATCTGGTTGTGTGCGGCGATGCAGGCGATGCGCTGGGCGACTCGTTGTACGAAGCGCGGCTGTTTGTGCGCGGCTCGGTCAAGAGCTTAGGCGCGGATTGCATCGAGAAAGAGATGCGGCCGGAACATCTGGAGCTGCTGGCTGATCTGCTGGAGCGTGCCGGGGCCAACGCCCAGCCGGAGGAGTTCAAACGCTACGGCTCGGCCCGTCAGCTTTACAACTTCGACGTCGACAACGCCGCCGCCTACTGAGGACATGGGAATGAAAGATAATAAGAACAGCATCCCCCGTACCATGCCGATCCAGTCGGCGACTTTCACCAACCCGATAAACGCGGAAATACGCAGGGCAGCAGCGACCGGCATCTATGACATTCGCGGTGGTGGGGCGAAACGCAAGGTGCCGCATTTCGATGACCTGCTGTTTCTGGGAGCGTCCGTCTCGCGTTATCCGCTGGAAGGGTACCGTGAGCGGTGCGATACCTCGGTGAAGCTGGGTACACGCTTTGCCAAAAATCCGATTGAGCTGGATATCCCGATCACGATTGCGGGTATGAGCTTTGGGGCATTGTCCGGCCCGGCAAAAGAGGCTCTGGGTCGGGGTGCTTCGATGGCTGGGACGTCAACGACCACCGGTGACGGTGGCATGACACCCGAAGAGCGCGGGCACTCGTCCAAGCTGGTCTACCAGTACCTGCCGTCGCGCTATGGTATGAACCCCAACGATCTGCGCAAGGCCGATGCGATCGAGATTGTCGTGGGACAGGGGGCCAAGCCGGGAGGTGGCGGCATGCTGCTGGGTCAGAAGATCAGCGATCGCGTGGCTGAGATGCGGACGCTGCCCAAGGGGATTGACCAGCGTTCGGCCTGTCGTCACCCGGACTGGACCGGGCCGGATGATCTGGAGATCAAGATCCTCGAACTGCGTGAGATAACCGGCTGGCAGGTGCCGATCTATGTGAAGGTTGGCGCAACGCGGCCCTATTATGACACTGCGCTGGCGGTGAAAGCCGGGGCCGATGTCGTGGTGATGGACGGGATGCAGGGCGGCACCGCTGCCACGCAGGATGTGTTCATCGAACATGTCGGCATTCCGACGCTGGCCTGTATCCGCCCTGCCGTTCAGGCGCTGCAGGATCTGGGCGTGAACCGCGAGGTGCAACTGGTGATCTCGGGCGGTATCCGCACCGGGGCCGATGTGGCCAAGGCGATGGCCTTGGGCGCGGATGCGGTGGCCATTGGCACGGCGGCTCTGATCGCGTTGGGTGACAATGACCCAAAATGGGAATCCGAGTACCAGAAGCTGGGCACCACCACCGGGGCCTATGACGACTGGCACGAAGGGCAGGACCCGGCGGGCATCACCACGC
This sequence comes from Ruegeria sp. BHSB064, assembly GCF_059613205.1. NCBI lineage: Bacteria > Pseudomonadati > Pseudomonadota > Alphaproteobacteria > Rhodobacterales > Roseobacteraceae > Ruegeria > Ruegeria sp. BHSB064. The sequence continues at coordinate 30,111 of NZ_JBXWSB010000045.1, read as the reverse complement.
AGGACCCGGAACTGGCTGCGCGTCTGGATCCGGTCGAGGCCGGTCGTCGCCTGCGCAACTATCTGAAGGTGATGACCTTGGAGGCGCAGACCATCGCACGCGCCTGCGGTCACAACCACCTGCATAATCTGGAACCCGAGGACCTCTGCGCCTTGACGATGGAGGCGGCTGCGATGGCCAAAGTGCCCTTGGCGGGCACCGACTGGTATCCGGGCAAAGCCGGGTTCTGAACTGCAAACAATACGAAGGCGCGGTCCAAAAGGGCGGCGCCTTTCTTCTTTGAACCAATAGGGAAAGGGAAGGTGACCATGACAACGGATCTGGCAGCTTTCGCCAAGGAAAAAGGCGTCAAGTATTTCATGATTTCGTTCACCGATCTGTTTGGTGGGCAGCGGGCCAAACTGGTCCCTGCGCAGGCGATTGCCGACATGCAAGAGGAAGGGGCGGGTTTCGCGGGCTTTGCCACCTATCTCGACATGACCCCGGCGCACCCCGACATGCTGGCTGTGCCTGACCCGTCTTCGGTCATCCAACTGCCTTGGAAACCCGAGGTCGCCTGGGTTGCCGCCAACTGTGTGATGGAAGGCGAAGACGTTGCCCAGGCCCCGCGCAACGTGTTGCGTCGCCTGATCGACGAAGCCGCCGCCGAGGGCATGCATGTGAAAACTGGTATCGAGGCAGAATTCTTCCTACTGACCCCGGATGGTGAACAGATCAGCGACCCGTTCGATACCGCCGAAAAGCCCTGTTACGACCAGCAGGCGGTGATGCGGCGCTATGATGTGGTGCGCGAGATCTGCGACTACATGCTCGATCTCGGCTGGGGCCCGTATCAGAACGACCACGAAGACGCCAACGGCCAGTTCGAAATGAACTGGGAGTTTGACGATGCGCTGGGCACGGCTGACAAGCATTCCTTCTTCAAGTTCATGACAAAATCGGTGGCTGAAAAGCACGGCTTCCGCGCAACCTTCATGCCCAAGCCGGTCGAAGGGCTGACGGGCAATGGCTGCCACGCCCATATCTCGGTTTGGGATGCGCCCGGTGCGGATGCCACAACCAATGTGTTTGCCGGCAAAGGTGACGGTCCAACGGGCGAGGTTGGTCTGAGCGAGAAGGGCAAGCATTTCCTCGGCGGGATCATGAAGCACGCCAGTGCGCTGGCGGCGATCACCAACCCGACCGTGAATTCCTACAAACGCATCAACGCGCCGCGCACGATGTCGGGTGCTACGTGGGCTCCGAATACAGTCACATGGACGGGCAACAACCGCACCCATATGGTCCGCGTTCCCGGGCCGGGCCGGTTCGAGCTGCGCTTGGCCGATGGCGCGACCAACCCCTATCTGCTGCAGGCGGTGATCATTGCGGCAGGTCTGTCGGGTATTCGGTCAAAGGCCGACCCGGGCCGTCGCTATGACATCGACATGTATGCCGAAGGCCACACCGTGGACGATGCGCCGAAACTGCCGCTGAACATGCTGGATGCGCTGCGTGAATATGACAAGGATGCCGTATTGAAAGAGGCGATGGGCCCGGAATTCTCCGCAGCCTACCTGAAAATGAAACATCAGGAGTGGACCTCTTTCGTCAGTCATTTCTCACGTTGGGAAAAAGAGCACACGTTGGACATCTAGGGGCTCGCGACCGGTCTTTGACTCACTAAAATAGCGATCGTTTCAAGGGTTTGGTCGGGCAAAACACGCGAAAGGGTCGCAGGAAAAACAGGGACCACCTGTCAAGTGTTGCCCGTCAGTCATACAGCCGGGACGACGCTGAAGCGCTTCGGCCCCCTTATATTATGCGTACACCCGGTCGCAGTTTGGTATAACTGACATCCTTGAGCTGACATGGAAACTGCCCATGTACGGCACATTTCAGGACTCTCTGCGCGATGGGTTCAAAATCGGCGCGGAAGTGGGTGGTGCTTTTGACACAGAGTATCCTTGCGCTTTTCGGTTCCAAATTGAACAATCGTATTTGCGCCAAATCCAGACATTGGTTTCGAATGCTGGTCACGAGGACATGGATTTGCGTTCCAATCAGCTCTAATGCGGCCGACAGGCCCAGCGTAGCAATGCCGCCGCCATACATCTCGCCCGTGTAACGACATTGGCCATCGCTTAAGTGATGCACGCGCACCTTTGCGGCGAAGGGAGTGTCGCCTGGACCTCGACCGCCGATCTCGGCGTCAAATTCTGCGCCATCGCCCAGGTCGTGGGCTCTGGCTGCCAACTGCGGGTCATGCAGTAGCCCAAGAATGGCTGTCGGCGCGTTCTGCCGTACAAGCTCGCGTAACAAACCTGTTGTGTCCGCCGCAGCACCAGCGCCCGGGTTGTCCTGCACATCCGCGATTACAACAGGTCCTGTGCCGGTTGCCTTTCGGGCGATTTCCACCGCGTCTTCCGGGCTCAGCAAAGCGGTATCGAACTGAGCTTCAGCGGCATGAAGTTTTGCGAATATCTGCTCGGACATCGCGTCAGCGTCGGACTTGGTAACGCCGTAACCCAGAACAGACGGCCCGCAATCGGGCGTGTCCGCTGCAGTAAACCCCATTGCAAGCTCAACCATTTGTGCGCCCGGTCCGTCAAAAGCACTCAGCGCGGCATATAGCGCTTTGGCTGGGGCCACTTCTGTGTATTGGCTGTGCAGAGGAATCAGGTATTCACCTTGTCGCCACGACTTTGCGGGTCGGGCGTTTGCCCGGATATCCCGCAATACCCGAAAAGCCCGGGCGCCTGTATCTGCCATGTCGAGATGCGGATAGGTGCGGAAAATGGTCATCGCGTCGGACAAATCCACCATTCGCCCTGAGATATTTGCGTGCATATCAAGACTTGCAACAAGCGGCAGGTCCGGACCGATGACGCGTCTGATCCGCGCCAAAAGCTCTCCTTCCCCATCATCCCAGGAGTCCGTGACCATGGCACCATGCAGGTCCAGGTACACTCCATCCAACTGGGACATGTCCGACAGCGCATCAGTGATGCGACCGGCAATGGTGTCATAGGCTTGATCCGTGACCTTACCTCCCGGCTCGGCGGCGCACCACAAGATAGGCAACAATTCTGCCCCGCCCGCCATGGCTGCTTGCGCGAAACCGGCGATGGGCAGGTTCATGCCGCGCGTGACGTTCAGAACGTCCCGACCGTGCAACAACTGCGGCCAGCTGTCTGCCTGCTCAAAATCGCTCAGCTGCGTTGGGGTTCCGACGAAGGTATTGGTTTCGTGTTGAAAACCCGCGATTGCAATTCTCATTTAACCCTTCAGCCGCTTATTGCTGCACCAATTCGGTGTTCAAGATTTCGCGCAGCTTTGCCGCCACGATGTCCGGTTTGTGGCGCGTCATCGAAACATGACCCAAGCCGGGAATTTCGTGGAACGTGCCGTTCGGAGCGAGATCAGAAACCACTTTACACATGGCCGGAGCAGTTTGAACATCCTCAGAAAATGCGATGACATGCATTGGAACCGGGCAGGTTTCCAACTCTTTGCGACAGTCGAATTCAAGACAGGCTTCCCACTGATCAATCGTGGCCTGGGGATCGCGATCCCGAAAGCGTTCCGTGTAGGAAGACTTGAGCTGTTCCCATAGTTCGGGTTCGTGCAGCGCTTTTGCCGGGAAAGCGTAAACCGCATAATGAGGTGCCAGAAAATAGTCGGGCAGGGTGATGCCGTCCTTGCGCAGGTCGATCTCGGCCTGCATCCAATCGCGGGTGAAACCGTCGATATAGGCCGAAGTACCCATGGGAATGGCCAGTCGCACCTTGTCTGGGAAGTCGATCGCGGTTTGCTGTGTGACCAGCCCACCCAGCGACAATCCGCAGACAGTGGCCTGACCACCACCGAATGCATCAATCACCGCTGCGCAATCGGCCGCGTAATCCCCCATGGTCCAAGGGGGCGGCGGTGAAACCGTGTCACCCGCCCCCCTCGGATCGTAGGTGATGCATTTAAAACTGTCAGACAGGCGTGCGAATTGCTCGGAATATGCCTCGGCCGTCTGATCGCCGCCGGGAACGAAAACGATCGGCGGCCCGTCACCTTCGACGACAACGCGCATGGTGACACCAGCGATGGTCAGGTGATGGGTCTCGGCTTTGGGCCCGAACTCAGGAAAGGCTGGCATTGGAATGCTCCTATGGCCACAGGGGCGAATGATTTAGCGTTTCGTCACATTCCGTTGCGGGGAATGATGTGGGTCTTTTCTTGTTCAAAGACAAGCTGATCTCCTGACCATGCCTTCAGGCGAGAGGTCAGATGAAATTCTGTTGCGGTCGCCCGTTGTTCGGAAAAGGTCCATATCTTGGCGGACCAGTCCTCCCGGTCGAACCCCGCTGTTTGCTCCATGGTTGCAATGGCAGACAATGGGTCGCTGGGGTGGATGGAGTAGCGCCGGTCTGAAACATCGCTCAGCACCGTTCCAATGTCGTCGAGGCGAAAATCTCCGACTGGACCAAAAACGCCGCCGTCCAGAAAGGAACGGTGCGTGATCTCACCGTTGGTCAGGTCTGTGTGGACAGAGCGTTCCATGGAACCGTCGCGTACATGTGTCTTTCTAGGGGCCATGTCCGGAGCAGCAGGTTCTGGCAACGGGCGCGGTTCACCTTCCCTTTCAGGCCGGGTTCGGACCGGCAGCTTCAGTCGTGATGTGCCAGGCTGGAGTGTGAGCGTGACGGGCTGGGGCGCAGGCCACAGGACAGGCCAATAGGTCGTTGCGATTTGCAATGTGATGCGGTGGCCCACGGGAACACGATAGCCGGTTCCATAGAGTGGAACCGTGACAATCATGTTTTCGCCGGGGGTGATCGGCGTAGGTTGGGTATCGCTGTGGCGATGGTTGAGATTGCAAAACCCCCGCGCGATTAGCGTTTGCGCGCCATCCGGAGCCTCATCCACCAGCAGCGCGGCGACAAAGGCCTGCGTCTGATCCGCTGACACCGTCAAGTCAACGCTGGGCTGGCCCAACAAGTCCAAAGGTTCGATCAGAGGCGGCCCCCTGAACTGTAGTGCCCCTCCGGCGTCGGTCCGGCAATCTGTTGCCATATCGCCGGGTATGGCGAAAGAGCACATATCCCCCGCAGCGGCACCGAAGCTTTGCGGTGAGCAGATGGACATCGCAGTCCCTGACTGTGCCGTCACGCCCAGAGTGTGATCATTCAGCCAGAACGTTTGCTCGGTGACATTTGGCGACGGCCAGGCAGGTTCTTCCACCCAACGCCCCGTGCGCTGCATATGGCTTCCCGAAGGCGTTGCGCTGTCCTGCAGGTAAAACCGCAGTGGGGGTTCATCCATCAACCCCGTGTCGATCCCTTTCAGCCAATGATCCCAAAAACGGATCACCTCGCCAACAAAATCAACCTTGGGACCGGGCACCCCTTCATGTGGGTAAAGATGCGCCCAAGGCCCCATCAGGATTTTGACGGGTCCGCTGAGGTGTTCTGCGATGCGGAAGGGCGTGTCCCGATACAGATCCATCCAGCCGCCAAAGAAATAGACCGGTACCTGTACGTCGGAGTAATTCTCGCAGATCGAGCCGCGCCGCCACATCTCATCATGTGTTTGGTGCTCCAGCCACATGGCGGGCCAGAATTCAGCGCCTTCCAAGCGTTCGCGCCACATGTCGAGCCAGCGATCCGCGCCGACAATTTCGGGGTCCGGCGGCATAGCGTTGTAGAGCTGCATGATTGAGCCCCACCAGAAATTGTCATTGGCCAGACAGCCGCCGTAGAAGTGAATATCCTCGCGCCATCGGTCATCCGTGCCCATTACCGGGGCGATGGCTTTCAGGGCCGGGGGGCGTGTCGCCGCGACCTGAAAGGCGTTGTACGCCCCCCAGCTTTTGCCGAACATGCCGACATTTCCATCGCACCAGTCCTGATCGGCTAACCATTGGACGATGTCATGGCCGTCCTGAATTTCCTGATGCGAGTATTCGTCCTCGGCCAAGCCCTCACTGTCGCCATATCCTCTTATGTCGACACGGATCGAGGCATATCCGGCAGCCGCGAAATGTGGGTGCATACTTTCATCGCGCATACGTGTGCCATCCCGACGTCGGTAGGGGATGTATTCAAGGATACAGGGCAGCGGCGATGTTCTGGCCGTTTCGGGCAACCAGAGCCGGGCGGCGAGCTTGGTCCCGTCAGGCATTGGAATCCAAACGGTTTCGATGACCTCAATATCGCTCATGATGCGGCCTTTTCTGCGAGTTCCGGCGGGCGGGCGCCGGGTTCCAAAGGGAAATGGCAGGCAACGGCGCGGCCGTTTGTAACCTGCCGCTCCGGCGGATCCACGCTGCATCGCGATTGCGCCCATGGGCAGCGGGTGTGGAACTCGCATCCCGATGGGCGGGCCAGCAATGAGGGGACCTCGGCTGGCAGCGTGATCCGGTCATGGGTTTTGTCCGGGTCGGGCTCGGGGTTGGCCGACAGAAGCGCCGCCGTATAGGGGTGTTTTGGTGCGCTGAACACCTGTTCGGTGTCTCCGGCCTCGACAAAGCGACCCAGATACATGACTGCGGTTCTGTCCGCTACGTGATGCACCACATGCAGGTTGTGGGTGATGATCACCATCGCCAGACCCAGCCGTTCGCGCAGATCATTCAACAGGTTCAGAACTTCGCCCTGCACAGATACGTCGAGACCAGCTGTGGGTTCATCTGCGATGATCAGCGCCGGGTCCAGCGCAATAGCGCGCGCAACGCCGACGCGCCGGGCCTGTCCACCCGATAGCTGATGAGGGAAACGCGACGCGAAACTGGTTGGCAAACCCACTAAGGTCAGCAGCCGCGCGGCCTCGTCCCGCAGATTGCGGCCTTCAATCCCGTGGATGCGGAACGGTTCGGTCACCAGATCGCCGACGGTCATGCGCGGGGACAGGGACCCCACCGGGTCCTGAAACATCATCGACATGCGTTTGCGAACCGGCTTCATCGCCTTTCGGTCCAACGTGTCGATGCGCTGATCCTCAAACGTAATCGTTCCGGCGCTGATCTCTTGCAGGCCATTCACGGCGCGGGCCAGTGTTGTTTTGCCGGAACCGCTTTCACCCACAAGGGCAAAGGTTTCGCCCCGGTTGACCTCAAAGCTGACCCCGGCCACGCCAAGGATTGCGCTTTTGCGTCCCAGCCCCCCGACCGGAAAAGAGACCTGAACATCTTCGACCTTGAGAATGGGATCGCTGCTCATGCCGTCACTCCGGTTTCAGCTGGGGTGTCTGCGACAAAGCAGCGGGAGATATGGCCGTTGCCGATATCCTTGTCGGGTGGCGGTGCCGCGCAGGCGTCACTTACGCGGTCGCAGCGGTTGGCAAAGATGCAGCCTGCGGGCCGCGCGCGCAGATCTGGGATTTCTCCGGGGATCGTCGGCAGGTGCCGGGTGCGTTCGCTTTGCCGCGCCGGGTCGCACTCCAGCAGCCGCGCCGTGTAGGGGTGGCGCGGATCCTGGAAAATCTGCCGGACGGTGCCGCGCTCCACGACTTCACCCGCATACATGACGACCACGTCATCACAGAGCTCGGCGATGACACCCAGATGGTGCGAAATGAACATGACCGAACAGCCGATCTTTTGCTGAAGGTCCTTGAGCAGCTCGATCGTTGTCACCTCAAGGGTTGCATCCAGTGCCGTTGTAGGTTCGTCCGCGATCAGCAGGGCAGGCTCCATCATCAAGGCCATGGCGATAGCGATCCGCTGTTTCATCCCGCCCGAGAACTGGTGCGGATAGCGCGCTAACGCCGCGCGGGCATCGGGTATGCGCACCAGTTCCAGCATTTCGACCGCGCGGTTCAGCTTTTCGTCCTTCGACAAAGCCGAACGATACTGGATATTCAGCATCTGCTTGCCCACCGAAATCACGGGGTTCAGCGCACCCATCGGGTCCTGAAACACGGTGGCGATACGCGGGCCACGCAGATCCCGCATGCGCGACGGGGGCAGGGTAGTCAGCTCATCCTGTCCTTCAAACAGGATCGATCCGCCGTCGACGCTGCCATTGTCGGCCAGAAGGCCCAGAATGGCGTTGATCAACGTGGATTTCCCGCAGCCGGACTCTCCCACAATGCCGACGATCCGGTTTTCGGGCACATCGAAGCTGACGTTTTTCAAGGCGTGCAGCGGCCCGGCCTCGGTTGAGAAGCTGACATTCAGGTTGTCTATGCGCAGCGTGGTCATCAGCGTCCTTTCAGCCGGGGATCGAACACGTCCCGCAGCGTCTCGCCCAGGAAGGTAAAGCCTAGCGTTGTGATGATGATCGGCACACCGCCCGCAATTGCGATCCAGGCGGTGTCGCGGATATTGGTGAACCCGTCATTCAGGATCGAGCCCCAGCTTGGGGTTGGCGGGCGAACACCAAGGCCCAGAAAGCTCATTCCCGCCTCAATCCCGATGACAACCGGAATGTCCATCGACGCGAGGATAACCAGCGGCCCGATTACGTTTGGCAGAATGTGCACCCGCAGGATACGCGCCGAGGACGCGCCCATGCTTTGCGCCGCAGTGACATATTCCGAGGTTTTCAGCGCTATGGTCTGGGTTCGGATAATTCGCGCGTAACCGGGCACGGTGACAAGAACCACAACGACCATGACGGCGGTCAGCGATGGCCCCATCAGCGTGACCAGGGCAAGGGCCAGCATCACGGTGGGAAAGCTCTTCATCGCGTCAAAGAGCAGGATCATCAGGTTGTCCAGCCAACGCGGCCCGTAGCCCGCGATCAGGCCCAGAACGATGCCGATCACCAGCGACACGGCGGTCGAGACCAGAGCGACAAACAACGCGATCCGTCCGCCATGCAGCACCCGGGCAAACAGGTCTCGGCCCAGTTGATCTGTGCCCATCAGATGCTGTGTGCTGGGGCCTTGGAACCGGTCACGTGGGTTGATTTTCGTCGGGTCCCAGCTGGTGAGCAGATCGGCGAAGACGGCGCCAAAGATCACAAACAGCACCAGGAACAATCCCAACGCGCCCAGAGGCTCGCGCAGGATTTTGCGGATCGGGCGCCACAGCTCGGCCATGCGCCCTGGGGCGGGGTTAGAAACTGCTTCTGACACGAGGATCCAAGGCTCCGATGATGAGGTCTGCCAACAAGTTGAGCAGAACGAAGAGGACGGTCGTGATCAGAACGGTGCCTGTCACGATAGGGAAGTTGCGGGTCAGGATGGCGTCATAGACCAGCTTACCAACGCCGGGGCGGGCAAAAACGATCTCGGCAAAAACAGCCGATGAGAGCATCTGACCGATGCCTACGCCCAGCAAGGTGACCGTGGGCAGGATCGCAATCGACAGGGCATAACGGTAGGTGATCGTTCGATCCGGCAAGCCAAACGCACGTGCGGTGCGGATATGGCTGGCCTCAAGCACTTCGAGCATCGAGGCGCGCACCATGCGGGCGATGTAACCGACCCAACCCAGACCAACGGCCAGAGACGGCAGGATCAGATGGGTAAGTTGATCGCCGAGATTGCCGGGTTCACCAGCGCCAATGGCAGGTAGCCAACGCAGTTCGACGGCAAAGATCAGTAGCGCGTAAATCGCGATAACAAAGGACGGCACCGCGATCACGGCAACAGACAGGATGCCAACAATCCGGTCGGCCCAGCTGCCACGGCTGACCGCTGCCCAGCAGCCCAGCGGAATGCCAAGAGCAACCGACCACGTGATGCCGCCGACGATCAGGGCCAACGTATAGGGCAGTTGTTCGAACACGACCGTGGTGACGGGACGGCCCGACAGAACCTCTTCGCCTAAATCACCTGTCCATGCCCCGATGTAGAAATTCCAGAACTGAACCAGAACCGGCTGGTTCAACCCCATTTTCTCGCGCAGGGCGGCGCGCATTTCCTCGGTCGCCCGAGGCCCCAGTGCGACCGAAGCCGGGTCGCCGGGGATCAGGTAGATCATGCAGAACAGCAGGAACATGGCGACCGACACGATCGCAGCAGCCAGCCCAAGCCGTTTGATAAAGTAGCTCAGCATACGCGCCCCCCAAAGGCCGTGCGGGCGGCGGTCAAACGCCGCCCGTTTGCGTGGATCAGGCGGGTTTGAACAGCGGCAGCAGCGGCTCGCCATTCGGTTTGAGGCCCGGATTGACCGTGTCCTTGTGGATCAGGCCAACAACCTCGTGCGTCAGGAAGACATAGCAGCCGCTTTCATCCATGAGACCTTGCATCTTCTTGTAGATCTCATCGCGCTTGGCCGGATCGCTTTCGACCAGGCCTTCTTCGTGCAGCGCCTTGTATTCCTCGTTGTTGAAACGTTCCCAATTCCAGACACCGACCTGTTCTGGCGTGAACCAGACCGTAGCCCAACTTGGGTCCGGGTTCATCGAGAAGCGACTGAGCACCAACTGAAGGTTCATGAAGTAGTCGCCGTCCTTCGAACCAAGCGTCCAGAAGGTCCCACTGTCATTCTGCTTGATCTCGCAGGTGATCCCCACATCGGCCAGATTGGCCTGAATGACCTGAGCCGCCGTCAGACGTTCGGATTGGTTCAGGATGTCGAGCGTCACGGTCATGCCTTCGGCACCCGCCTCGGCCAGCAATTCGCGCGCCTTGTCTGGGTCATAGTCGTAAGTCACGCTGTCCCGGCTGCCCGGCAGGCCCGGTGCGATGATGCCGTTGCCTACGGCGGCAGCTCCGAAATAGGCCGCGTCAACAACGGTCTGCCGGTCAATCGCGTGCTGGATGGCGCGGCGAATACGAACGTCTTTCAACGCTTCGTTGTCCTGGTTCATGCCCAGCCAGACATAAGCCAGCGAGGGTTTTTCCTCGACAACCGATCCCGCAGGCGGGTTTTCTTTGAGACGCGGCAGCGAGGACACGGAGGTCCAGGTATAGTCCAGATCGCCCGCTTCAAAGCCCAGCTCGGCGGTCGAGGGGTCCTCAATGGGCAGAATATGGATTTCTTCGTACCCGCCGGGCTCATAGGCCCAGTCCGGGTTGCGCTTCAGAACGGTTTTCTGCTTGGGCACCCATTCGGTCAGAATGTACTGGCCAGATTGCGCCACAGGCTCGGACCCGATCTTGCCGCCGATTTCCTCGACCGCCTTGCGCGAAACAATGCAAGAGGCGGGCGTCGGTAGCGTGGTTGTCCAGAGCGGCACGAATTTGTTTTTCAGATGGATCAGGCCCGAGAGATTGTCTTTGACTTCAACCTCCTTCAACGCGCTCCAATCCCCGGCATAGGGGCTTTCATTGGCCGGGTCGGCGATACGCTCGATCGAGAATTTCACGTCATCGGCGGTCATCTGACCAAAGCCATCGGTGAACCCGATGTTGTCACGCAGTTTGAAGGCGATGGTCAGATCGTCCAGCTGTTCGATGCTTTCAACAGCAACGGGCCGCCAGTTCCACTCGTCGCCCTGTTGGTTTGACACCAGCGGGGCATAGATCGAGCGCATGATGTCGGCCTCGGGCAGGGCCAGCCAGAAAGCCGGGTCCAGCACCTGCAAATCGCTATAGGACCGGATGGTCAGGACCGAGCCATCGGCGCTGACAGCCATATGCGGAAATGCAAGGCTGGCCGCGCCCAATGCACCGGCACCGGCCAGAACGGAGCGTCGGGAAACGTCCCCTTTGAAAATCGAACTCATTTGCTTTCTCCCTGTTTGTCTTCGTCTCCGGGCATCTGTCCGGTTTGGTTGCTTGCGGGCAGGCGCGCCCGCGACTTCAGGTGCCAGCAGGCGTTATCCGTTCTTTTTCTTGTGTGACTGTGGCAGTTGCTCATCAGCGCCAAGCGCTGAGAATCTTGGAATGATCACGGGTGAGTTCACCCAGATCATGCGCGCGGGTTGATCGGTTACGTTGCGCAGGACGTGCAGAATTTCTCCGGGAAAGCTGAAACTGTCGCCGGTGCGTAAGGTGACGGTTTCGTCCTCAAGCACCAATTCCAGCTCACCGTCCAGAATGACCCCATGCATCTCGCCATCGCGCGAGAAATACTGGTCTACGACCTGTTCGGAATAGGGGCGGTAATCCGAGACGCCCAGACAGAACCCGCCGCCGATAGAGCTGGACAGTAACTGATCCGCATAACCCGATTGTTCGATGGGTTCGTCATAGAGCATGTTCAGGTTTCGTCGGTTGGACTGACGCACAACATAGGCGCGTTCCAGCGGACCTGAGCCGGGGCGGTGATTGAAAAACCACTCTTCGGGGACGCCAAGAGCATTGGCAATCCGAGAAATCTTGTTGAGCGAGGCGCTGACAGTTCCGCGCTCGATTGCGCTGAGATGGCTGATCGAAACACCGCTGCTGGACGCAAGCTCGGCCAGGGTCATCTGACGGGCTTTGCGCAGCTGACGCACTTCGGCACCGAAGGCTGCGAGACCCTCTTCGCTGGCAGTGCGGGTTTGTTTTTTAGTTACGCCCTGGCTCACGAATCCTCCCCTCGCTCGCTTGGCTTTACGGAATTGTTATGACTCTTTTTCTTTTCTGCAAGAAATTTTGTTTATTTTTCTCGTATAGCTATCGCTCCTTACGTGAAGGAGCTGCAATTATCTTGCCCGCTACCACCGAATGCCGATGCGCAGCGCGTCGTAGATTGCAGCGTGAATGTTGCGTGACGAAACGGCGTCACCAATGCGGTAAAGGTCAAAACCTGCGTCGGGATTCGTCTGCGGAAAAAGTGCGCCTGAGCCCTGGACAAGCGCGCCTTGATTCACCGAACCCCCGTTGCGTGAAAGGGGTTTGAGATCAAAGTACAGATCGTCAAGCGGCAGCGTACCCTGATTGACAACCACCTGATCGTAATACTGTTTTTCAACCAGGTCCGAATAGTCGGTGCCGATGTGGGCTTGCAGCTGATTGCCGGATTTCTCAATCGCTTGCAGGGTTCGGGTGACGGTGAACTTGGCTCCGGTTTTCTGCAAAGAGCGCATATAGGGCACCAGATTCATCGCCATCACTTCAGGTGCGAAACTGCGATCTCGGGTCATGATTTCGACGCGCGCGCCGGTGGCGGCGATGACTTCGGCTGCCATGAGCGCAGGGTGATCACCTGCATCGTCGTAGATCAGCACGTTTTCACCGGCTTGCACGTCTCCGGACAAGATGTCCCAGGCAGATATGGCCAGTTCGTTGCCCGAATCGAGGATCGTCGTCTCGGGCAAACCGCCCGTGGCGATCACTACCATATCCGGGGACAACGCGTTCACGTCGGCTGAATCCGCGAAGGTGTTGAAGTGGAACTTCACGTCCCGCGCGGCGCATTGCGCCATGCGCCAGTCAATGATCCCAATCATCTCGGCCCGGCGCTTGGATTGTGCTGTCAGACGCACCTGACCACCGGGTTCAGGGGCAGCTTCCAGAACAGTGACATTGTGCCCACGTTCTGCGGCGACCCGCGCGGCCTCCAAACCACTGGGGCCTGCGCCCACGATAACCACGCGACGGCGCGCGTCCGCTGCAGGTATGACATGTGGCATGGACAGTTCGCGCCCGGTGGCCGGGTTGTGGATGCACAGCGCTTCGCCCGCTTGATAAATTCGATCCAGACAATAGGTCGCGCCGACACAGGGCCGGATGTCATCTTCCTGCCCGGCTTGAATCTTGGACACGATAAACGGGTCTGCCATATGGGCGCGGGTCATGCCGACCATGTCCAACAGGCCCGAGGCCACCGCATGTCGCGCCGTCGCCACGTCAGGGATGCGCGAAGCGTGAAAGGTCGGCATGCCGGTTTCAGCCCGCACACGCCCGGCGAAATCCAGATGCGGGGCGCTTTTCATGCCCTGCACTGGGATCACGTCAGTCATCGCCGGGTCGGTGTGAATGCGTCCGCGAATGACGTTCAGGAAATCCACCTGACCGCTGTCTCGCAGCCTGCGCGCGATTTCCAGCCCTTCTTTTTCGCTGATGCCGCCCTTTTCGACTTCGTCGGCGGTGTAGCGCACACCGACGATAAACCCTGGCCCGACGCGGTCACGTATTGCATCCAGAACCATGAAGCCAAAACGCAACCGATTGTCGAGGCTCCCCCCGTACGGATCATCCATTGTATTGGTCAGTGGCGACCAGAACTGGTCCAGCAAGTGCCCGTAAGCCTGTAACTCGATCCCGTCCAATCCGGCGGCCTGCATGCGTTCAGCCGCATCGGCATAGTCGGTCACGATCCGCTCGATATCAAAATCTTCCAACTTCTTCGGAAAGGCCCGATGCGCCGGTTCGCGGAAATGCGAGGGGGAAACTGACGGCAACCAATCGCCCTTGTTCCATCCTGTGCGCCGCCCCAGATGGGTCAGCTGGATCATCACAGCGCAGCCATGGGCGTGGCAGGCATCGGTCAGTTCGCCCATCCAGCGCACGACCTCATCCTTGTAGGCGAGGATGTTGTTGAACACCGGTGGGCTGTCGCGGCTGACGGTGGCAGAACCCGCAGTCATCGTCATCGCAACGCCTGCTTTCGCGCGCGTTTCGTGATAGATGCGGTAACGCTCTTTGGGCATACCGTCTTCGGGGTAGGCGGGCTCATGACTGGTGGTCATGATCCTGTTTTTCAGGGTCAGGTGTTTTAGTTGATAGGGCTGCAGAAGGACATCGCGGGTCATTAAGAAGTTTCCCGGCTCGACGTCTTTGGCGCGGCGACGTCCTTGGGTATCACGACGGGTGAGACAGCCCAAATCAACCGACAAACCTGATCAGTCCGGTTACGCGCATGGTGCGGGATACGCGCGTCGAAGCTGTAGCTGTCACCGGCGCGCAACGTGATGAACTCGTCGCCGATCTGCATCTCCAACTCACCCTCTAGAACCAAACCGTGTTCCTCACCCTCGTGTTTTTGCAGTGGGTCTTCGGGTCGCTCAGCGTGGGGCGCATAGACTGCCATGCCCATATAGAACTGACCGCCGATCGAACTGGAAAGCAGCTGGTCGGAATAGCCCAGTTCGGTCGCGTCCTGACCGTATAGAGTGTTGAGCGCGCGGCGGTTTTGTGCGCGAACGACAAAAGCCTGCTCCATCGGTCCAGCCCCGGCGCGGCGCGCAAAGAACCAGTCAGGTGTGACACTCAGTGCGCCCGCGATGGCCTGCAAAACGTCGACAGACGGTTTCGATACGCCCCGTTCAATCGCCGATACGTGGCTCAGTGAAATGCCAGCGTCTTTGCTCAGTTGCTTGAGGGTGAGCTGACGGGCTTTGCGCAGTTGCCGAACCTCACTACCCAGCGAGGAAATTGCGGATGGTAAAGCAACAACATTGTCAGATGGCATACGGCTCTCCGAGTATTTGGTTGAGCGGTTGAAATCTTGTAAAATTGAAAGCAGACTAGAATTTCAAAGTCAAATTCTATTTAGCAGAGAATTTTGATGACTATTGCAAGTCAACGCTGGATTTGCAGAAGTAAGGCAGAGATGGAGTCCAAGCTGCGGATCAAAATGACCGATCAATCCGACTATCCCTTCAAAGTGTCAGAGACAGACCATCTGTGGATCGAAATGCCTGATGGTGTGCGTTTGGCAGGTCGTTTGTGGCGCCCGGTGACGCAGCGACCTGTCCCCGCCATTTTGGAATACATTCCGTATCGCAAAACCGACATGGTGCGCGCACGAGATGAAAGGAACCACCCCTATTTTGCAGCCCATGGCTATGCCTGTATTCGGGTTGATATGCGGGGCTCGGGCGACAGTGAAGGGCACATGCCGGATATGTACGCTCCGGCTGAACTGGACGATGCGCGACACGTGATTGAGTGGCTGGCTGCGCAACCTTGGTGTAATGGCCGTGTGGGAATGTTTGGCACGTCCTGGGGCGGTACGGCATCGTTGCAAGCCTGTGTGAAAGCGCCCGATGCGTTGAAGGCGGCGATCACCGTTTGCTCCACCCATGACCGTTTCGAGGATGACATCCACTATATGGGTGGTTGCGTTTTGGCGGATACGTTCGAATGGGGTGCGACGCTTCCGTCTATTCTGGCCTCGCCTCCATCGGCAAATGTTGGACCAAATTGGAAAGCGCTGTGGAAAGAGAGAATTGAGAACCTTGCGTTTCCACTGGAAAACTGGCTGCGCGAGGATGAAAGGGGGGAATATTGGCGACACGGTTCTGTCATTCATGAAGCAGATGCTCTTTCGGTCCCGATTCTGGCTATCGGAGGGTGGAGTGATCGCTACTCCAATTCGGTAATGTCTCTGGTTGATGCACGCCCCGCGCAGGTTTGGGGGGTGGTCGGCCCTTGGGGTCATCACTATCCCGATCAAGGGTCGCCCGGGCCTGCCGTAGGATTCCAGAAATTGGCTCTGGAGTGGTGGGATCACTGGCTAAAGTCAGACACTTCGCAAACACCGAGTTGGCCGCGGCTTCGGGTTTGGTTACGCGAGTTTGTGGCTCCAAAGGACACCATGCCTTTGGGGGCAGGGAAATGGATACAAAGTGGTCCAACGATCCGAGAAACCGAAATTCAGGAAGTTTCCCTGTCGACATTAAGTTCCAGTTCCAACAATGAGCGGTGGAATATTCCATCGGATCCAACGGTAGGGCAATGTGCAGGGGACACAGGGTATTTTGGCCGAACCGGCGGTCTGCCCCTTGATCAGAACTTTGACGATGACCGTTCTCTGGTGTTCGAAACAGCGCCTCTTGTGGAGGATCTGATACTCTATGGGTCGGTCGTTTTGAGGTTGCGTGGAGGCACGAAAGAGCAACCAAATCAGATTATTGCAAGGCTCAGCGATGTAAACTCTGACGGTGTCGCAGCACGTATTACCTATGGCGTCAGAAACCTGTTGCTGAACGAAAACTTGGATCGCACTTCGCCGACAGAAAATTCCGAAGCGTTCAAAGTAGACATTCGTCTTCATTCGACAGCTTATCGCATTCGCAAAGGTCATCGCATCCGACTTGCGTTGTCTTCGTCTTTCTGGCCCCTCCTTCACGCGGCGACACCGAAGGCTGACCTACGTCTGGATGATGGACAGCTTATCCTTCCATTGCTGGCCAATACGCCTTCCGACTTAGGCGAACCGCTTCCTTCAATGGAAGATTTGCCAAAAGAGAAAACGCATTTCACTATTTCCAGTGGTACGCTGACACGCTGGAAAAAGACTGGCAAAAACACGACCGAGATGGGCTGGCACCAACCACTGGTAAAAACAGTATTCTCTCAGATGGGCACCGCTTTTAGCTATGAAACAGGCATGGTGCATAGGTTGAAGACCCAGGACGTCGTCGAGCACGAGACAAAGGTTGATCACAAGATGATTTTTGAACGGCCTGATGGGATCGCCGAGGTTTCCGTCGCTTTGACTGCTTGTTCATCGCTGGGGCATACGACGGTGGATGCCGAAATGAATGTCACATGGAACAAAGAACCCTTCATGACCCGGCGCTGGCGTATATCTTGATTCAAGTCGCGCAAATGGCTTTCACCAACCATTGGCAACAGAATGACGGGTTTACGTGGTTCTGTCGCAACTTCCTTTGGAGGCCGAGGAAAATGGCGCAGGAGGGTCTGTTACCTTGCCAGTTGAGCGAATTGGCAATACGTGCAGAGGCCGATCTTGCGGACGGCCTTCCTTACCAAAGTCTTGATCCTTTAGTCCGACCAGCCATTTTTGGGCAAAACAGTTTCTCAAATTCCGGATTGGTAGTAGGCTGCGACAGATGTTCCGACAGCTCTTGCCCATATCAGCGCTTCTTCTTGGATCAGGGCTGTTGTTGTTTGCTGGTGGTGTTCATGGGCTCATTCTTCCGGTGCGGGGCTCGCTCGAGGGGTTTTCCGCCAGCGCACTGGGCCTTTTGGGAACGGGATGGGCCGTTGGCTACGTGGCCGGGTGTATTGTCGCACCAAGACTCGTCGGAGCTGTGGGCCATATCCGATCCTTCGGTGTGATGTGCGCACTTGCAGCGGTCACGATCCTGTTTCAGGCTATCGTTGTCGAAACATGGGCGTGGATACCGTCCCGCGCTGTTTCGGGTTTTTGCTTTGCCGGGGCCGCAATGATTGTTGAATCCTGGCTCAACGACAAGGTTGCACCCAATACGCGCGGCACGGTCTTCGGCGTCTACACGATGGTCAACCTCGGCGCAGTGACCGCCGGTCAAATGGCGATTTCGCTGGGTGATGCAACGGGTTTCATATTTTTTGCTATTGGCGCGATGGTGTATTGTCTGGCACTCATCCCGACAGCTCTGTCGACTTCAGCCTCGCCCACTCCCCTGACAACCGTGCGGCTCGACCTGCCTGCGTTATGGCGAAACTCACCAGTTGCCGTTGCAGCGGTCTTTCTCGTTGGCATCTCAAATGCGGCATTCGGGACCCTCGCCGCGGTGTATGCAGATCGAGTTGGGCTATCGCTGACGACAATCGCGCTGTTCGCGAGTATTCCAGTTCTGGCCGGAGCTTTGGCGCAAGTTCCAATCGGATTTGCGAGTGACCGAATGGACCGGCGCAAAGTCTTGCTGATTACAGCGGTTGTGGCGCTGTTCGCCGACTTGGCATTTGTAATTCTTGCGCCGGAATCGCGTGTCATGAATCTTGCTTTGGTCGGAGTTTTTGGCGCCGCGATTTTTGCGATGTACCCGATTATTGTCGCCCATGCCAATGACCACGCACCGCCTGGCACCTCGATCCAGGTTTCGGGTGGGTTGCTGATGGTTTTCGGCCTAGGTTCGATCATAGGGCCGTTGATAGCCGGTGTCGCAATGGCCGGTTTGGGTCCGCAAGGGCTATTTATGACGACCGTCGCGGCGCATTGTTTCATGATCGTGTTTACGGTCTGGCGCATTTTGTCCAAGGCAGCTGTGCCCGAAAGCGAGAAAACAGCATTCCGCGTCAGCGCACCCGCCCGTGTGGTCACACCCGAAACCGCAGCATTGGCCGCCGGAGAAAACGAGGACACGCCGCTGGCCGAAGCGGTGAGCGAAGTCTCTCACAATCCACAAAACGAGACTGACCCGGAAACCGCACCTGAAAAACACGAAGAGGGCCCATAGCACTTTTGGGGGTACGACGGGTGCTTACTCTCGAACCGCAATCTTCGGGTCGTAAATCGACTTCCCTGAAGACCTGGACCTATTCAAGAAGATGGACCAGGTCGACACCTTGGTTGGCAGCACTTGCGATAGCGGCTTTTCGCAGAGATTTACTGCGCTTGATCAAACGACGGAACCTCTCTTCATCCAGAACCAACAGTGTTGTAGGGGCTATTGCCCGAACGGACGCCCTGCGTCGTTGTCTGAGCAGCAATTCGGTCTGGCCAAATATATCGCCGCGACCCAATCGCCAACTTTGCCCTGCCATCTCAAGCTCAACAGCACCCGAGGCGATGAAATACACGCTTCGCGCCGGTGCGTCGCTCTGAATAATCGTCTGACCGGATTCAACGTACCGTGTCCGCAAGGCGCGGGTGAGCCGTCGAAGTCCAGCCGGATCCATATCGGAAAAAACCGGAAGCCTTTGAACAAGTTCACTCGCCCGGGGTGCGGTATCGATCATTGGGCGTTCTTCCGCTTCCGCACGCTTTCCGGAAACGTCCTGTAGCAAGACAGAATACAACTCGGCCCCGATGAGGCCATCGTCGAACATCTCGGTATATTCCCGCTCCTCCAAACGCAGCGCGATGCGTCGGATAAAACGGCGCTGCACCTCGTCGGCAAATCCGGGATATTGAAGTTGTAGACCATCAAGGGCGGTGTCCACATATTCGGTCCGCCGGTCGATAAGCTCCCTCAGAATTCCTGCCACACGCCGTCCGTGAATCCGCCGAATACGATGGTCTATGAACTGGTAAACATCACGCAGCACCAATCGTTGCGCAAGCAACACTTCAAATCGGTGCGCCGTCATGCGGGCCAGCGGAAACCGCAGCCGCAGTCTGTCATTCAAAAATGCAGCAACCCGGAACCACCGCCCATAAGCGACAGTTCGACGTGCCGCACGCAGATATCCGGTGCGTCCATGCAAACGCGTGCCTTCGATAAGCCGGTCAATATCCAGGATTGCCCGCTCGGCCAGTCGCGTCGAAAGAGATCTGTCGCGCATATGGTTCAGGACAAAATTGCGTTCGGCGCCTGCCAGTGCAATGAGCCCCAGTGTGACCCTGTCCCGATCCAGAATGTCCTTCTGCGCGTCAGCTGACCGTACGGCCTCATCCAGTCTTTTGCCGAACTGAACCGCCTCGGATCGGATAATCTCCGGACTAAGTTCGTAGCCTGCAGTTGTTTTTTCCACGTCTTCGCGAACAGTCTGGAGCGAAACAGCGACGACCTGTTGGGACAGAGCTTCGTCCAGGGGTGATAACTCATCCAAACCGAGGCGACGTATGAAAGGTCGAAGAGTCGGCCCTTGTACGAGCAACGTGAACAGGGTGAACCCCGTTGCAAGTATACCTACCGCCCTTTGTGTTTCGACCGGGACCAGAGCGTTTTCCGTTACGGCCAGAGCCAGCGCGAGAGTTACCGCACCGCGCATTCCCCCCCAAAGGATGGCAAATCGAAACGGGCTGTCCACCGAAGGGGAAACACGCACCAGTGTCAAAAACGGAAGAAACCCAAACAGCATGACGGCGCGGGCTGCCACGGCGGCAAGGGTCACGATTAAGATCAATCCAAAATCCGTCCACCGGACACCACTCAATAGTTTAGGGATCAAAAGCGCGGCGAGAACAAAGATCAAAGCCCCGGCCCAATGCGCAAGAACACCCCAAACATCTGCAAGACGCTGCCAGGCTTGCGGCGTCAAACGACCGGGTGCGGACAAATTCAGCGTTATGCCTGCCACGACAACGGCAATCACACCAGATGCGCCGACGCTTTGCTCCGCAATGACGTAGGCCAGGTAAGGCAAAGCAATTGAAACCGAGATTTGCGCAAGTTCAAACCCTTCGATCAAAGCCATCAACCACAGGCTTGCGCGCGCCAATGCCCACCCGGTCAAAGCCCCTCCTGCCAAGAGCAAGGGAAACTGTATCAGCGCATCTTGCGGTTTTGGGTCAGGTGCGCCAACCATGACAAACCCGATAAACAGCCCAAACAGTGCGATTGCAGCCGCATCGTTCAGAAGGCTCTCACCTTCGATGATACGGGACAACCTTTGCGGCGCGGCGATGGATCGGAAAATACTGACGACGGCTGAAGGGTCCGTCGTGGAAATGATCGCGCCCAAAAGCAGACACGCGACCAGCGGAAGCGAACTAACAGCTGAAAGTGCAAAACCAACGGTGAAAGTTGCGACAAAAACCGCGACTATAGCCATGACAAAGATGGGCACCCAATCGTCCAGCATACGCCGTAGGTTCATTCCCAAGGTCGCCTGAAAAAGCAATGTCGGCAAAAACAAGTAGAGGAAAACATTCGAACTGATCGGGAAGCCAAGAATGGCTTCCGCGACCGGATTCATCACCTCAGTCAGATCAGTTTGGAGGAAAAAGGTCGCCGCCGCGCCAATAGCGATACCAAGAAGTGCAAGAACCACGCTGTAAGGAATGCGAAGACTTGCCGCCAATGGCTCTGCGAGACCGATGACGACAAAAAGGGATGCAACAACAGTCGTTACAAGTACAATATCCATTCCGCGTGTTCGAACCACCCTTTGTTCCAGGCCAACGGTAGTGCAGCCCGCTGGCGTATTGGCAACATGATCAAGGCACAAGTGGCTCAGAGTAAGCCCCGCGACCGCCTATTTTATCTTCGACCTCAATGCAGAGATTGTCCACAAACCGGAACGCGTGTCGTGGCATCCAGATTGTCAGAGAAACTCAACGAGCACCCTCTATGTTGTTGGAATAAACAGTAATGCCAATGGCTCGACTGCGGGCAACACGGATTCTTGTTTGGAAAATGGGCGAACTTTGCTTTGGATGGATCGCCTAGGCTTTCCCAAATGACAGGGACACCAAGTCAGCCTTCAAATGCTGCGTGTCATTTCGTCCGAGTTGTGCATCGACTTCGTCGTGGGTTTCTCTCCAGATTGGAACCGCCTGAACCAATAAATCCCGCCCCGCATCCAACAAAACGATGCGCCTACTGCGCTTGTCTTTACTGTCCGGCTGCATCTTTAAAAGCCCGCGTTTCTCAAGGGGTTTAATATTCGCGGTTAAAGTCGTCCGGTCCATAGCCAAAAAATATGCCAATTCTCCAAGTCGAGGTGGCTCTGGGCGGTTTAAAGCCATCAACAGAGAGTACTGTCCATGGGTCAAACCCAGTGGTCTCAGAGCGTCATCAAATCGCCTGGCAATGGCCCGTGCGGCACGCTGAAGGTGTAGACACAGGCACCGATCCCGCACCTCATGTGTAACTTCAATTGGCAAGTCGGATCTCATGCTGACCAATTACGTTGACATCAACGTATTTGTCAATATTGTGTAAGGCAAAACAGAAACTATTGATTTGATGTGCTATGAGATCATGCACGATTTTGCCTGAGACGAAACGAGGCCGCTTGAATTGCGTTTCTCCCGAATGCTCTCAATCGCTGGCTTGGAATGGTCGCGGTTTGTCGTATCCAATCGGGACGCATGTCTGAAGATAAACGGTGCAGCGTAATGCAAAAGATCCGCACCCGCCTTTGGTTTGAGAACGGCTACGCGCGCGCCAGGCGATGTACAAGATGAAGAAGATCGAGATTTCCAAGTTGGAAGCCGCATTTGCAGGAACGTAAATCAAGGAGTTTCGTATGACCTACATTACCGTTGCCGCCTATGCTGTCCCCACAGCAAACAAGGATGCCTTCATTGCACATTCAAAAGAAGTAACACCTTTATTCAAAAAGCATGGCGCACTTGCCGCCGTGGATGCCTGGGGCGACGATGTGCCGGACGGCAAGGTCACGTCTTTTCCGATGGCTGTGAAGTGTGAAGCAGATGAGACTGTCGCATACTCGCACGTCATCTGGCCGGACAAAGCGACCCACGACGCAAACATGGAAAAGGTCATGTCCGAGATGCAGGCGTCTATGGAGAACAATCCAATGCCTTTCGACGGCAAACGTATGATTTTCGCGAGTTTCCAATCGCTGGTCGAGGTCTAGCAAGCAACAAGCGGTCTATTCGGGAAAGGTGGAGGGAGAGCAATGTCGCGCTCAGAAACAACAGTTCTTATTGGCACGACAAAAGGCACTTTTTTGCTCCGGCGCGATAGCCCTGAGGGCCCCTGGACAACCGATGGTCCTTATTGCGACGGCTGGCCCATCAATCACTTTGCAAGCGATCCGGACACAGGAACGATCTGGGCTGGCGGCGGGAGCGATTGGAGTGGCGCGGGGGTGTGGCGCTCGGATGATGGCGGCGACACGTGGGATGTGACCCGGCTCAGCAAAGGTGAGATGGACAATTGGGCCGCCAATGATCCAGATTTCGCCGAAATGGTCGGCTGGACCAACGAACCACTGCCCTTTGAAGATAAGTTTTCCCAGATCTGGTCTTTGCATTTCACTGACGGGACTCTTTACGCAGGGACCAAGCCCGCAAACCTGCTGAAAAGCTTAGACGGTGGAAAGACATGGGAAAACATGCGCGGCCTGAGCGAGCATGAGTCGGTCGATAGCTGGAACCCAGGCGCAGCTGGACTGACCTTGCACACAATCATTTCTGATCCCGACAATCCGCAAAAGCTGTGGGTCGGGATATCGGCGGCCGGCGTTTTTGCATCCGAAAATGGTGGCCAAACCTGGGAAAGACGTAACAGATTATCAAACGCACAAGACTGCGTTCACCACTACCATCCTGCGGCACCTCGCGATGGCGAAACCGGACATTGTGTGCATAACATGATGCGCGCAAACGGGGCCGAGGATTTGCTTTATCAGCAAAACCACCATGGTGTCTGGCGATCATCAGATGGTGGTCGCAGCTGGGACGACATTACAGATGGCCTGCCTTCGACTTTCGGCTTTCCCATACGCGTGCATCCGCGCGACGCCAAGACGATCTGGACCCTGCCGCTAAACGGTGACTCTGCGGGCCGGTATCCGCCAGACGCGGCAGCTGCAGTATGGCGGTCCCGAGATGGTGGCGAAACATGGGAAGCGATGCGCAAGGGGCTTCCCCAGACGGGCTGCTTTTTCACAGTGCTCCGTCAGGCGATGGCAGGGGACACGAATGACCCAGCCGGGATTTATTTTGGCACTAACAGTGGTTCCGTGTTTGCCAGCCATGACGAAGGTGAAAGCTGGCACGAGATTTCACGCCATTTGCCCACAATTCTGGGTGTCGAGGTGCTGAACCGCCACTGACGGCCTGATCGTCTGTTCATGAACCGAGTGTTTTCAACACCGATGTTTCATTGCAGGGATCATTGATGGGTGATGCCTTTGCAGATTTAGACACGCTATCTTCAGAAATTTAATGATGATTTTGGACGCGGCGCCTATGAAAACAATGCATCCTGCGACCAGATAAATCGGCCGCCTGGATCATTGTTGTATCGTTGGTCAAATGTCGAGCGAGCGATAGCCCTGCCTGTGGAATTTCGACGTGGGTGAGGCGCATATCTCATTCCATTGTAACAACGATATTGCCCGTATGCGCCTTGGCGATGAACGCCTCCTGCGCCTGCGCGAGATCCCGCAACGGGTAGGACGCCGCAAGCATGGGGCGCAAAGCGCCGGTGGAAATCAGTTGCACCGCACGTGAAAACAGACCCGGTGGGCTGATCGTCGCGCCGGTCATCTGGATGTCCTTGTAGACCAGCTGACGCAGATCGAATTCGACCATCGGCCCCGCAATCGCACCGGAGGTCGAGTAACGACCGCGTTGGCGCAAGGCGTTGATCAACGGCATGAACATCGTGCCCCCGACAACATCCAATGCCACATCCACCGGTCCGCCTGCCACCTCGCGAATACGCGCCTCAAGGTCGGCTACGCCCCGGTCGATCACAGCGGAACAGCCCAGATCAAGCAGACCCTGTGCCTTGCTGGTGGACGCGATTCCGATCACCTGCGCGCCACGGGCCAGACACAGTTGAATCGCCGTCGTGCCAACGCCACCCGACGCGCCCGAGATCACGGCCCATTCACCCGGTTGCGGTGCCGCCCGCCAAACCAGGTGTTCCGCAGTGGTCAGCACGGTGGGAAAAGTCGCGAGCTCAGCGTCCGACAGATCGCTGGTCACCGGAATGGCGTTTTCAGCGCGTACTTTGGCATAGTCGGCAAAACCACCATCACATTCCGAGCCAAAATATCCGGTGTTTTCCGGCAAGTGCCAATCGCCATGACCGTGCAGCCAGGGGTCGATCAGAACCCTTTCGCCTATGCGGCTCGGGTCCACACTCTTGCCCACGGCGGCAATCCGGCCCGCGACATCCGCGCCCTGAATGCGCGGGAAGTTCAAAGGCGCGTTGGACCAGCTGCCAGTATCCTCATCCGCGCCGTCAAAGCCGCCCTTGCCGCCGTCCTCTGTAATGCCGTCGGTTACAGTCTTGGAATACCACGCCGTCCGCGTGTTGATATCGGTGTTGTTCAACCCGCAGGCCCCGACCTTGATCAGCACGTCCCCCGGACCGGGCTGAGGCGTGGGCCAGTCTTCGTGGTATTCCAGCTTGTCCAGACCGCCATGGCCGACAAGAACAACGGCGCGCATCGTTTTGGGAACAGTGCTCATCTTTAGGGTCCTTTTTACAGAGGCTACATTGACGTCAGTTCAACAGGTTTTCGTCATAGGGGTAGTCGTCGATCTGTTCGAGGCCATTGGCCGTCACCAGGTACTGGTGCTCGATCTTGACGCCGCTGCCACCGCGATCTGAGCCCACATAGCCTTCGACGCAGATCATCATGTTTTCCTCGATGATCCCGTCATAACCGATATCGTCCCAATCCTGCGGGTAGGGGACATAGGGGTATTCATCGCACATGCCGACGCCATGCATGATGCAGGGGTAGCGGTGGGCGACGAACTCTTCTGGGTGGCGGAAGCTCTTGTCGACCAGCTCCTTGAACGACACACCGGGGCGCACATTGGCCTTGTTGTGCTCGATCTCATCCAAGGCGCGTTTGAACAGATCGCGATATTCCTGCGGGGCCTTCCCATCGCCGCAGTACCAGGTACGCGAGATGTCGGACATATAGCCAAATGGGCCGACCATATCGGTGTCGAAGCCCAGCAACTCACCCTTCTGAACACGCCGTTCGCCAGCCTCTTGCAGCCACGGGTTGGTACGCGGGCCTGAGGCCAGCATCCGCGCCTCGGACCACAGACCGCCATGGGCGATATTAACCTGGCTCAGGATGCTCCATAGCTCATTTTCCGAGATACCGGGCTGGAACGCCTGGTGCATCCTGGTGATCCCAAGCTGCGCCACGTCAATGGCATAGCGACACAGCGAGATCTCCTCCTCGCATTTGATCGAGCGGGCTTTTTCCAGAAAGCCCGGGGCGTCTACGACCTCGAACCCGGCCTGCATCAATCCTTGAACGGCGGACGCGTCCAGACGATCCAAGGCCACGCGGCAGCGCCCCTTTCCGGCAAGTCGCCCTTTGACAAAATCAACGAACTTGCACGTGTTCTCGACCTGATCAAAACCCGCAAGGAACGGCGCAAGCCCGAACATCGGGACATATTCGGTGACGTGGTCCAGATCCTTGATAAACGCGCCGCTGAAGACCACCGGGCCGTCCGCAAAGATCATCAGCATCATCAGCGGGATACGCGCCTGAAACTGCATGTATTCGTGATAGTTCACCGCGTACCGCATGGTCAGCGGGTTGGTGATGACGGTCAGGTCCACATCTCGTTCCGCCATCGCCTCGCGGATACGGCCCATGCGGTAGTCGTTAAGCTTACCCCAATCGATGTCCGGCGCAGGCAGCACCGCCTTTGAATATTCACCCAGCGGTTCTCGGCCTGTCATCAGGCCGTTTCCAAAGTCACGGAAACGTCTCGCAGACGCAGGTTTTCAGGGTCAAGAACCGCATCTGGCAGGACGGTGGCCTTGTGCATTTCACCAAACACGATCACCTCAAGCTCGGTCCCCGGCTGCGCGGCCTGTGGTTTGACGAAGGCAAAGGCCAGATTGCGCCCCGTGACCGGGCCAAAGCCGCCCGACGAGACCGAGCCGACCTTTTCGCCGTTCAGATAGACCGCCTCGCCACCCAGAACATCGGTGCCTTCCATCTGTATATCCAGATACGCGATGATCGAAGAACTGCCGGTCTCGGCCAGTCTGGCCAGAGCTTCTTTGCCGACAAACGCCTTGTCGAACTTCACAAAACGCATCTGGTCGGTGTGCACGGGGCTGGCGTCATTGGCCAGTTCATGCCCGCCGCGATAGGCTTTTTCCATGCGCATCATTTCCAGCGCCTTTGACCCAAACGGCACCATGCCATGGGGCTGTCCCGCGTCCCAGATCGCGTCCCACAAAGCGCCCAGCTGTTCCATGGGTGCGTGCAGCTCCCAAGCCAGTTCGCCCGAGAAAGACAGGCGCAGCGCAATCAGGTTGATGCCAGCGACAGACATTTCACGCGCTTTAAGCCAGCCGAAGTCGGAGTTTTCCAGCGACGCATCGCTGAGCGGGGCCAGCACCTCGCGGGCTTTGGGGCCCGCCACGGTCAGAATGCCCCAATCGTCGGACAGGTTGCACACGTTCACATCCTCGGACCCGCGCTGATGCACGGTGATCCAGTCCCAGACGCGGCGCTCGGACGGGCCGCCGGTCACAAACCAGAAGCGATCTTCGGCCAGCCGCGCAATGGTTGCCTCGCCCTCGATCGTGCCCTGTTCGTTCAACAGCAGCGTCAGGCAGGTGCCGCCCACCTTTTTGGGCATCCGGTTGGCGCAGAGCCGGTTCAGATACGCCTCAGCGTCGGGGCCGGTGATCTCGAACTTGGAAAAGGCCGAGAAGTCGCCGATGCCAACGCCTTCATGCACCGCGCGGGCCTCGGCCAGAGCCGCCTCCCACGAAGGGCCACGTTTCCAGGACTCGGGCTCTTTGCCGTTCCATTCGGGTTTGCCGTAAACGCGGGGACGCTCCCAGCCGCCAGCCTCTTCGAACACCGCATGCAGGGCCTTGGTCCGGTCATGCACGCCAGAGTTTCGGATCTCGCGGCAGGCTTCATATTGCAGCTGCGGATAGGGCAGCGACAGGCGTGTCATATAGTTCTCGCGGCAACGCTGATAGGTATAATCCTCGTCCACACGGCTATGGAACCGGCGTGGATCAAAGCCGCGCATCGAGATATCGGCTGTGCCATGCACCATCCATTGTGCCAGCCCCCGGCCCAGTCCCGGCCCCCAGGCAATGCCCACGGTCGCACCGCAGGCCAGCCAGTGATTGCGCAAGCCCGGTGCAGGCCCAACCAGCGGGTGCCCGTCCGGTGTATAGGTGATTGCGCCGTTGACGATGCGCTTGATGCCGCGCTCCATCAGACAGGGATAGCGTTCAAAACACTTCTCCAACCACGGCATAATGCGGTCATAGTCGGGTTCAAACAGTTCGTTCTCGCTGTCCCACGGACAACCATCGCGCCATTTCGCCAGCGCGTCATGCGTGTCATAAAGCCCGATCAGCGCCCCACCTTGTTCGCGACGCAGATAGCCGGTGAAGAAATCATCGCGGGTGACGGGGATTTCATGCCCCATCGCTTCGAACTCGGGCACCGCATCGGTGACAACATAATGGTGCTGCATCGGAACAATCGGCAGGTCCAGCCCGCTGAACGCTCCGATCTGACGCGCGTGATACCCGCCCGCATTGACCACATGCTCACAGATGATGTCGCCCTGCTCGGTCACCACCTTCCATTCGCCCGACGGCATCTGCTGCACATCCGTCACCCGGTTGCGGCGCAGCACTTTGGCCCCCCGCATCCGCGCGCCCTTGGCCATCGCCTGACAGGTGCCGGATGGGTCAACATGGCCATCATCGGGCGTATAGATGCCGCCGATGATATGCGAGGTGTCATAGATCGGGTTCAGCTTGGCGATCTCCTCGGGAGAGACCCAGCGACACTCCTGCCCGCGGGCCAGAACCGCGTCGCGCGTATGCATCAGCCAGGCGCGGTGATCCTCGGTTGCGGCCACGCGCAAGGACCCGCAATTGTGCCAGCTGACGCCCTGTTCGGTCTCATTCTCGATCGTCTTGTACAAATCCACTGCATAATCGTGACAGATCCCCAACGCGTGGCCGGCTGTCATGCGACTGACCAGCCCCGCCGCGTGCCAGGTTGCACCAGATGTCAATTCCGCCTTTTCAACCAGAACGACGTCTGTCCATCCCTCTTTTGCCAGATGATACAGGACACTGGCACCCATATTGCCACCGCCAATCACAACGACCCGAGCCGATTCCATTGCTAGTTCTCCGCGTTTCCTGCGGGGACAGTTCCGCATTGGAAAAATTTTGTCCACATTTTTTTCCATGGGTATATCTTTTTGCTAAGAAATTGATTCGGAGGGTCACAATGGACGGAGCAGTCGTGAGAGAATCCAACCGGGATCGGATGCGGCGCATCCTGGGCGAAGACGGGTATGCGCAGCTGTTTCGCAACATTGACGAAGCCGCAGGCCTGCCGAACGCTGCGTACTGGTCGCA
Organism: Ruegeria sp. BHSB064; assembly: GCF_059613205.1. Lineage (NCBI taxonomy): Bacteria > Pseudomonadati > Pseudomonadota > Alphaproteobacteria > Rhodobacterales > Roseobacteraceae > Ruegeria > Ruegeria sp. BHSB064. Next base: position 655 of record NZ_JBXWSB010000045.1, on the reverse strand, counting down.
AGAATGGTTCGAGATGGAGCAGGAACTGATCTTTCGCCGGTCCTGGGTGTTCGGAGGCGCACGCGCGGAAATCCCTGAACCCGGTGATATGAAGCCCATCGATATCGCCGGTACACCCATTGTGCTGGTGCACGGGCGCGACGGTGTTATCCGAGGCTTTCAAAACGTCTGCCGCCATCGCGGCATGCAAATGGTGACCGAACCCTGTAAAAAGGCCACGCTGACCTGCCCCTATCATCGTTGGGCTTATGGCCTGGACGGCAAACTACGGTCCCGCCCGCATTTCGACGGGCCCAATTCCAGCGGCACGTTCAAAGAGGGTGGCGGCGAAAACCTCGACCTGATCTCGGTGCGGGTGGAAGAGTTCTTCGGCTGTCTCTTCGTCAATGTCTCGGGCGATGCCGACCCGCTGGACGTGTGGATGAAGCCGGTTCTGGACCAGCTCAAGGGGTATGATCTGTCAGCCATCCGCTGGGCCGGCAAACGCGACTTCCAGGTCGAGGCCAACTGGAAACTGGTCTACGAGAATTACATGGAGGGCTACCACGTCTTTGCCCTGCATCCCCGTCTGCTGGATTTTGCACCTATGGATGTGCGCTGGTCGGGAGAATGGCGTGGCTCGACCTTCGTCAACGGCTACCGGTTTCCAAAACTG
>NZ_JBXWSB010000044.1:0-32836 GCF_059613205.1 Ruegeria sp. BHSB064 | reverse complement strand
GATGCCAATGTGCTGATCTTTGAGCGGATCCGAGAGGAACTGAAATCTGCCAAAGGCCCGGCGCGGGCGATTGAGCTGGGTTATGAAAAGGCGCTGTCGGCCATTCTGGACGCCAACGTCACCACATTCATAACTGCAACCATCCTGTTCGCCATGGGCAGTGGTCCTGTGCGCGGCTTTGCGATTACGCTGGGGCTGGGCATTTTGACCTCGGTCTTTACCGCAATCTTCGTGACGCGCCTGATGGTCGTCATGTGGTTCGAACGCCGCCGACCCAAAACGATCGAGGTTTGACATGAGACTTAAACTCGTACCCCAGAATACCTCGTTCGATTTCTTCAGCCGCTGGAAAATCTGGCTGGGCATCTCTGGCCTGATGATGGTTGTGGCGTTTGCTTCTTTCATGTTGCAGGGCCTGAATTTCGGTATCGATTTCCGTGGCGGTACAACGATCCGTACGGAAAGCGCCCAACCGATTGATGTGGGTGTATACCGCGACGCAATTGCGCCGTTGGAGCTTGGCGATGTCACGATCACCGAGATTTTCGACCCCACTTTCGGGCCGGACGAAAACGTCGCCATGATCCGAATTCAGGCGCAGGCCGATGCCGAAGCGGTTGAGGCCGCCACGATCAACGCCGTCGAGGGCGCATTGCAAACCGTTGTGCCTGACATTCAGTTTGTCTCGGTCGAGTCGGTCGGACCAAAGGTATCGGGCGAGTTGATCCAGACTGCGGTTATTGCCGTTGCGTTGGCCATCGGCGCGGTGCTTGTCTACATCTGGCTGCGCTTCGAATGGCAATTCGCGCTGGGGGCTGTGGCTGCCCTTGTGCACGACGTGATCCTGACCATCGGTATCTTCTCGGAACTGCAAATCCGGTTCGATCTGGCGATCATCGCTGCGCTTCTGACTATCGTGGGCTACTCGCTGAACGATACGGTGGTTGTGTTCGACCGTGTGCGGGAAAACCTGCGCAAATACAAAAAGAAAGACCTCAAGGAGGTTCTGAACATCTCGATCAACGAAACCCTCAGCCGGACGGTCATGACCTCGGTCACCACGCTGCTGGCGCTGATCTCGCTTTATGTGCTGGGTGGGGACGTGATCCGCGGCTTCGTCTTTGCGATGATCTGGGGTGTTATTGTCGGGACGTATTCGTCGGTCTTCGTCGCTTCGACGATCCTGTTGTGGCTGGGGGTCAAGCGCGACTGGTCCAAACCGTCGAATACGGCGGGCAACCAGTTTGCCAACATTGATGCCTGAACTTTTCGGCCAGCCCCCTCAAGGGCTGGCCATTATCCTTTTTGCGGCTTTTCTTGGCGGCGTTGTGCGCGGATTTTCGGGCTTTGGAACCGCGCTGGTCTTCCTGCCCCTTGCCTCGCCCTATCTTGGCCCATTCGGTGCGCTGATCGGGTTGACGATCATGGACATTTTTGGCCCTCTGCCCAATCTGCGCCGCGCGTGGAGCAATGTGGACAAAGGCGATCTTGCCCGCTTGACCGGAGGTTGCGCTTTGCTTCTGCCGCTGGGCCTGTGGGTGCTGACCCGCGTAGACCCCGATGTGTTTCGATATGCGGTCAGCCTGCTTGCGCTTTTCATGCTCGCGGTTCTGATATTGGGGCTGCGTTATAACGGCCAAGTCACTCGAGCGATGGTCTCGGGCATCGGCGCCGCTGCCGGGTTTCTGGGCGGTGTCGCAGGGCTTCCGGGGCCGGCGGTAATCCTGTTTTATATGTCCCGTCCGCTGTCGGTGCAGGTCATCCGCGCCACGATACTGTTGTTTCTCTTCGTGTTCGACTTTCTCATTCTCGGCTACCTGACTGGGATGGGTCGTGTTACATGGGCGGCTGCAGCGCTGGGTCTTGCTCTGGCAATCCCGAACCTGGTGGGGAATTGGCTGGGCGGATGGATGTTCCGCCCCGAGCGTGAGAGGCTTTATCGCGCAGCAGCTTATATCGCAATCGCACTGGCAGCCTTGTCGGGCCTGCCGCTTTGGGGATAGAAAGCGCATATGCGCCTGAACGAGATCACCTACACCAGTGCAATGCCGGTCGACGGCTACGGCCCCGGCTTCTTCCGCGTCGGCGGGCAAGTCCACGAAGGCCCGGTTCTAATCGGCCCAAACGGAACAACAAGATGGGGCGGCTATGATGACCCAGTGCCGCTGCTGAACCTTGCAGACGACATCGACGTCCTGTTCATCGGCACTGGCACGGATATGTCACATATTCCTCAAACGCTGCGCGCTGCTTTGGAAAACGCCGGAATCGGCGTCGAAATCATGAATTCGCCCGCCGCATGCCGCACCTATAACGTGCTGCTTTCGGAAGGGCGTCGGATTGCGCTTGCTTTGATACCTGTTTGACAGGCTCCCTCATTCGGCAGGCGAAATCAGCAAAGCCGCGACGACCCTGCGGCAAATCTTGCCTTTTGCCCCTGCAAACAATCCGCTAAGCGAGTTTCATGACTCTGACTGTATCCGACCTGTCGATCACACGTGGTGGCATTCCAGTGCTGGAAGGTCTCAGCTTTCAGCTGCCGCCCGGCAAGGCGTTGATCTTACGCGGGCCGAACGGGATCGGCAAAACGACCCTTCTGCGCACTTTGGCGGGTTTGCAGCCACCCCTTGCAGGAGCCATTGAAGGCGCTGAGGACCAGATTGCCTACGCGGCGCATTCGGACGGGTTGAAGCCGACACTGACCGTGACCGAGAACCTGACCTTCTGGGCCTCGGTCTTTGGGACAAGCGGCATACAAGACGCATTGGATGCGTTTGATCTGAATGAATTGGCTGATCGCCACGCCGGCAACCTGTCTGCTGGTCAGAAGCGACGGCTGGGGCTTGCCCGGATGCTGGTGACAGGACGACCGATCTGGATGCTGGATGAGCCCACTGTATCGCTGGACAAAAACGCAGTGCAAATGTTTGCCGACGCGGTGCGAACCCATCTGGGGCAGGGCGGGTCGGCCCTGATTGCAACCCATATCGATCTTGGACTGGACGGAGAGGTTCTGGACGTAGGACCCAACAAGGCCAAGCCCAAACCCATTGACGATTTCGACGGAGGCTTCCTGTGATCGCCCTTTTGCTGCGCGACCTGAAACTGGCCTTTCGCGCGGGCGGCGGGTTTGGACTGGGACTGGCGTTTTTCCTGATCGTAACCGTGATGGTGCCTTTTGCGGTGGGTCCGCAATCTTCGCTATTGTCCACTATCGCGCCCGGTGTTCTTTGGCTGGGGGCGTTGTTGGCCTGTCTGCTGTCGCTTGACCGGTTGCTGGCCTTGGATTGGGAAGACGGGTCGCTGGACCTGTTGGCCACCGCGCCGCTGCCATTGGAATCAGTTGTGACCATCAAGGCACTGGCGCATTGGCTGACCACAGGATTGCCTCTTGTACTTGCAGCTCCGTTCCTGGGGGTTCTGCTGAACCTTCCTGTGCCGGGGTTCTTCTGGCTGGTGATTTCGCTGTTGATTGGCACCCCGGCGATGAGCGTGATTGGAACCTTTGGCGCAGCCCTGACCGTCGGTTTGAAGCGAGGCGGCTTGCTTTTGTCATTGCTGGTGCTGCCGCTATACGTGCCTACACTGATTTTCGGGGCCGAGGTTGCGCGGCGCGGGGCAACGGGGATGGAGGTACAAACGCCCTTGCTCATGCTGGCAGGCATCACAGCGGCAACCATTGCGCTGCTGCCCTTTGCCAGTGCGGCCGTGTTGCGTATCAATCTGCGGTGAACCGTCTCAATTTTGACCAAGGTCAATTGAGAACCACCCCAACTCGGACTAGATAGGGCCCATGTCTATCGCAGCCAAAGCCAACGCCCTCTGGGAATATGCCAACCCGCGCAAGTTTCTTGCCACCAGTGAGCGTGTTCTTCCGTTTTTCTGGATCACCTCGATTGCCTGCATCGTTGTTGGGCTGATCTGGGGCTTTTTCTTTACGCCGGACGACTACAAACAAGGGTCGACGGTTAAGATCATCTATCTGCACGTGCCTTCAGCGCTGATGGCGATCAACTGTTGGCTTATGATGCTGGCGACGTCGCTGGTTTGGCTAATAAGGCGTCACCATGTCAGCGCCCTTGCGGCGCGGGCGGCGGCACCGATTGGGATTGTGATGACCCTGATCGCATTGTTGACTGGTGCGATCTGGGGGCAGCCCATGTGGGGCACCTGGTGGGCGTGGGATCCGAGACTGACCTCGTTTCTGATCCTGTTCCTGTTCTACCTTGGATATGTCGCTCTGTGGGAGGCGATTGAAGACCCGGATACAGCGGCTGATCTGACCTCGGTCCTGTGCCTTGTGGGGTCTGTTTTCGCGATCCTCAGCCGCTATGCGGTGAACTTCTGGAATCAGGGACTGCATCAGGGCGCATCTGTCATGCGCGCTGCGGCTGTGACCGGGACAGACACCGAAGAGAAGGTCAGCAATATTTTCTTCTACCCGCTGTTGGTCTGTATCATAGGTTTTGTGCTGCTGTTCATCGCATTGGTGCTGTATCGCACCGGAACCGAAATTCGGGCACGTCGGATCAAGGCGCTGATGGCGCGGGAAAGGGTGGGCGGATGATTCCCGATCTTGGAAAATACGCGGACGCGGTTCTGTCGTCTTATGCCGTGTCTATCGTTCTTCTGGTGGCGTTGATCGCGTTCAGTGTGATGCGTGGACGCAAAGTGCGCCGTGACATGGAAAAGGTCGAACAAAGGATGTCGCGCAATGGCTAAGATATCGCCCTTGATGATCGCCCCGCCGCTGATTTTTGGTGCCTTTGCCGTCTTGGCCGGAATCGGCATGTTCCGCGACGATCCAAATGCCCTGCCATCCGCGCGTGAAGGCCAGCCCGCCCCGCCTGTGGTTCTAAGCGAGTTTCCCGGCAAGACTCTGTTCGATGACGCAACCCTGCGCGACGGAGAGGTCAAGCTGGTCAACTATTGGGCCAGTTGGTGCGCGCCTTGCCGGGCCGAACACCCCAATCTGGAAGCCCTCGCCAAAGAAGGCATCCCGGTTTACGGGATCAACTACAAAGATCAACTGGCCAACGCAGATGCGTTCTTGACCGAACTTGGTGACCCTTACGCTGCCATCGGCCGGGATGAACAAGGCCGAATGGCGCTGGATTGGGGCCTGTACGGTGTGCCTGAAACCTACGTGATTGACGGCGATGGCACGATCATCCTGCGCTTTGCCGGGCCGATTACGCAACGCGTGATCGAAAGCACAATACGGCCTGCACTGGAAAAGGCTGCGGGCGGATAAATCCCTTTGTCTTGCGGCAACAAAAACTACAACCGATAGCCCCCGGTAACGCCTAGGACTTCGCCGGTTATGAACCCCGCTGCGTCCGAGGCAAGAAACCGCACGACTTTTGCGATGTCTGCCGGCGCGCCCACCCGGCCAAGGGCGGTGTCTTTGACAAACAGTTCCGTCAGATCATCCGGACGCGGGGCCTCGGGGATGTTGATCGCGCCCGGGGCAATCGCGTTGACGCGGATACCCTGCGGGCCCAGCTCTTTGGCCATGGCACGCGTCCACAGGTTGAGCGCAGCCTTACTGGCCCCATAGGTCGCGGCATCGCGCGGTGGAAGGGTCGCGTTCATGGAGGAGATGTTCACGATGGACGCCCCAGCTTGCAGATGGGGCAGGGCGGCGGTCAGAAGGGCCACTGGCGCAAGCACATTCAGGTCAAGAATGTCCCTGTGGTCCTGTTGATTGAACGCCTCTTTGGGTGTCGCGCGCACAAGTCCCGCATTGTTCACAAGAACGTCCAGCCGTCCGAATTGTGCGATGACCTGTTCAATAACCTGAGTCGGTTGATCTGGCTGCGTCAGGTCTGAGCGTATCGCCAGAACGTCGCCGTCCAACACATCCAAATCGGGGGCGCTGTTCAACCATGTGAACGCGATTTGGTGATCACGGCCAAGCTCTTCAACGATTGCCCTGCCAATCCCTCTGGCGCCGCCGGTTATCAGTGCAACTTTTTCCATGTGTTTACGAAACCTGCAAAAGGGATGCGTTTCAACGCGAATTCAATTTGGCGATAAACGGTGTCACCTGCGCAGCAAGATCCAGATCATCGCCGCGATGAACGCGAAGGTCACAAGGTTCATCAGGGTATCTGTCAGATCACCGATCAGCATTGTGTTGACCCTCCTCTCTGAGGCCACGTAACAAGCAGACCATCAGAAGGACAGAGATAAAGACAAAGGGCAAAGCACCCAGCGAGATGAGGATCTTAACTGAATCCACTGACCCAGAAAGGATCATCGCAACGCTCAGTAACCCCAGTAGCGCCCCCCAGATCAGACGCACGCGGGGGGGCGGGTTCTCGTCGCCACCGGTCGAGAAGGTGCCAAGGACAAATGCCGCGCTTACGACGCTGGTTACAATGAACAAAAACGCGGCCAGTACCGTTGCAAGCGTTGTCATCAGGGACAGCGGTAGCCGGTCGAGCAGAGCAAAGGTCACGCGTTCAATGTTTGTCTGCGTGTAGGTCAGCAGTTCGCCCGCACCGTTAAGCGCCTCGAACAGCCCGATACCGCCAAAAGCACCGAACCAGAGGATTGAAAACAAGGTGGGGGCGAATAGAACTCCGATCACGAATTCTCGTATCGTCCGACCGCGAGAAATACGGGCCACGAAGACGCCGACAAACGGCCCCCAGGCGATCCACCAGACCATGTAGGTGAGGGTCCAGTCGCTGAACCATTTGGTGACGTCATCCCCAAAAAACGTAAATGTTTGAAAACCTCTTGGGATGACATTGGTGACGTAATCGCCAAATCCCTGAACCACGGTATTCAAAAGATATTCGGTTGGCCCAAGAATGATGGTGTAGGCGACGAGGCCGATCGCAATCAGCATGGCGGCATTTGACAAGCGCGCCATGCCTTGCCCCAGATCGATCAAAAGTGCTGGAATGTAAGCCCCGACCATCGCCAGAAACACGACGGTTATCAGAAGAGCTCCGACCGTTTCCCGACCTCCCAACACCGCAATTCCGTCTGCGACCTGAAAGACGCCCATGGCCATTGAGCCGCCAACGCCAATGGCAATTGCGATGATCGCCATAAAGTCCGAAAGCCATCCGACACGTTCGGCCCAGCGTTCACCGGGAAACAGGCTTTTGATTGGTGCGCTGACCATCATCCCGGTGCCGCGCCGGAAGCTGAAATAGGCAATGGTGAGGGCTGTTGATCCGTATATGGCCCAGGCGTGCAGGCCCCAGTGGAAGTTGGTCGCCAGCATGGCCTGCTGTGCAGCTATGTAATCGGGTGCCATGCCTGAGATGAAATTGAAGTGGGTCAATGGTTCGGCCACCGCCCAGAACAACAGACCGACCCCCATCCCGGCTGAGAACAACATCGAAATCCATGTGGCGGTCGAGAATTCAGGTTCTTCGTCATCGCGACCAAGGCGAATGTTCCCGTATTTCGAGAACGCCAGAACCAGACACCCGATCAACATGCCCGAGGCGGCAAGCATCACAAACCATCCCCGGCTGTGGAAGGTCTGTTGGACAATGCCACTGGCCCAGGTCACCAAGCTCTGAATGTCGATGACACCCCATATCCCGATCACTGCAATGACACTGAGGGAACAAACCAGCAGGGCGTTTGGTTTTTGCATGGCGTGTGGCTTCCGTGAATGACCTTGCACAACAGTTTCAGGTTTTCGAATGAATGGCCAGAAAACAAAACCCCCGGCGCTTGGCCGGGGGGTTAATTCGCACGTTATGCTGTCTGGTCACGATGCCTTCGCAAGGTTGCGCAGCACATAGTGCAACACGCCACCATTTTCGATGTATTCAATCTCGGGTGCGGTGTCGATGCGGCATTTCAGGGTGATGGTTTTCTCACTTCCGTCGCCATAAACGATTGTGCAGGGCACCTCTTGCAGGGGCTCAACTGAATCCAATCCGTGGATTGAGACGGTTTCATCCCCTTTCAGTCCAAGCGTCTTGCGTGTGTCACCCCCCGTAAATTCAAACGGAATGACGCCCATTCCAACCAGGTTTGACCGGTGGATACGCTCAAAGCTTTCGGCGATGACGGCTTTCACACCCAGCAGCGCAGTGCCTTTGGCTGCCCAGTCGCGGCTTGAGCCCGCGCCGTACTGCTCGCCACCAAACACCACCAACGGCGTGCCGTTCGCCTGATAGGCCATCGACGCGTCGTAGATCGAGGTCTGTTCGCCATCCGGACCCTTGGTGTAACCGCCTTCGACGCCCTCCAGCATCTCGTTTTTGATGCGGATATTGGCGAAGGTGCCGCGCATCATGACCTCGTGGTTGCCACGACGCGAGCCGTATGAGTTGAACTCACGCGGTTGCACCTGCCGTTCGATCAGATACTGGCCAGCGGGCGAGGTCGTCGCAAATGACCCAGCCGGAGAGATATGGTCGGTTGTGACCATGTCGCCCAGAATTGCCAGTACCTTGGCCCCTTCGATATTCGAGATTGTGCCCGGTTCGGCACCCATGCCCTGAAAATAGGGTGGGTTTTGAATATAGGTCGAGGTCGGCGGCCAGTCATAAGTTTCCTGTTGTGGAACCTCGACCCCGCGCCATTTCTCGTCGCCTTTGAAGACATCAGCGTATTTTGACTGAAACGCTTCGCGGGTCACAGTGGCCTCGACCAGTTCAGCGATCTCGCTTTGGGTTGGCCAGATGTCTTTCATGAAGACGTCATTGCCGTCCTTGTCCTGTCCGATCGGTTCCGAGGTCAGGTCAATATCCATCGTGCCGGCCAGCGCATAAACCACCACCAACGGCGGCGAAGCCAGATAGTTGGCACGGACGTCCGGCGAAATACGGCCCTCAAAGTTGCGGTTGCCGGACAAGACCGACGTGGCGACCAGATCGCCCTCGGCAATCGCCTCTGATATTTCTTTCTGGATAGGACCCGAGTTCCCAATGCAGGTGGTACAGCCATAACCAACAAGGTTGAACCCGATGGCGTCCAGATGCTGTTGCAGACCGGCGGCCTCGAGGTATTCAGACACGACCTGCGAACCGGGGGCCAGAGATGTCTTGACCCAGGGCTGACGGTTCAGGCCCAGTTCATGTGCTTTCTTCGCCACCAAACCGGCGCCGATCATCACATAGGGGTTCGAGGTGTTGGTGCAGGAGGTAATCGAAGCGATCACGACCTTGCCCGACTCCATGCCGTATTCTTCGCCTTTGACCTCGACCTGTTTGCCCATAGGGCGTTTGAATGTTTCGGCCATTTCCTTGGTAAAGGCCGCCTTGGCGTCGGTCAGGGCAACATAGTCCTGCGGGCGTTTCGGGCCCGAGATCGCCGGAACGATCGTGCCCATGTCCAGTGTCAGGGTATCGGTGTAGATCGGAGCGTAGTCCGCGTCGCGCCAGAGGCCGTTTTCCTTGGCATAGGCTTCGACCAGCGCCAGACGACCTTCGTCGCGACCGGTGTTGCGCATGTAACGAAGGGTTTCGCCGTCGATGGGGAAGAAGCCGCAGGTCGCGCCGTATTCCGGTGCCATGTTGGCGATGGTCGCACGGTCGGCCAATGGCAGGCGATCCAGTCCTTCGCCATAGAACTCGACGAACTTACCGACGACGCCCTTTTCGCGCAGCATTTCAACGACCTTGAGAACAAGGTCTGTGCCGGTGGTGCCTTCGACCATCGATCCCGTCAGTTCAAAACCCACAACTTCGGGGATCAGCATCGAAATCGGCTGACCCAGCATCGCGGCTTCGGCTTCGATGCCGCCGACGCCCCAACCCAGAACGGCCATGCCGTTAACCATGGTGGTATGGCTGTCAGTACCGACCAGAGTATCAGGGTAGGCGACCTCATCTCCGTATTGGTCTGTGTCTGACCAGACAGTCTGCGCAAGATATTCCAGATTCACCTGATGGCAGATACCGGTTCCGGGGGGCACGACACGGAAATTGTTGAACGCCGACTGGCCCCATTTCAGGAACTGGTAGCGTTCCATATTGCGTTCGTATTCGCGGTCCACGTTCATCTGAAAAGCGCGGGGATTGCCGAATTCGTCAATCATGACCGAGTGGTCGATGACCAGATCAACCGGATTCAGCGGGTTGATTTTCTGCGCATCGCCGCCCAGTCCCTTGATGCCGTCGCGCATCGCCGCAAGGTCCACTACTGCCGGAACGCCAGTAAAATCCTGCATCAGCACGCGGGCAGGGCGGTACGCAATTTCACGCGGGTTCTTTCCACCGTTGGCACCCCATTCGGCGAATGCTTTGATGTCTTCGACAGAGACTGAAAAGCCGTCATCTTCGAACCGCAGCATGTTTTCCAGCACGACTTTCAGTGCTGCTGGCAGCTTCGAGAAATCGCCCAGACCGGCCTCTTGGGCGGCGGGGATGGAATAATATGAAATGGATTTACCGTTCACGCTCAGGCTGCGACGTGTTTTGGCGGTGTCCTGTCCGACTCTGATGGGCATCAGTGGCCTCCCTCTCAAATGACTTGGGCAATGGGATTCGCTGTCTGTTATCTGTATCACCAAACCCCTTCGTTCAAGGAAGAACAAGAGCAAAGGGATCTATTTTGTATACCATTGCACACATTTCCGAGGCAAGCGTGCCCTTGCGCCTCAAGAAACCTTGATTGGTCGTTGAACAGCGAAGCAGCTATTGCTGAGACCCAACCGCCGGAATCGAGAGTTCTTATGTTCAGACCCGCCATTTTGACTGCCCTGATGTCCTGTTTTCTGGCTGCCTCTGTCGCGGCCGAGGATGATCCTGTGGTGGTTGAATTGTTTACGTCACAAGGCTGTTCGTCTTGTCCCCCGGCGGACCGGTTGATGCATGATCTGGCCAAGCGGGATGACGTCATCGGATTGGCGCTGCACGTGGACTATTGGGACTACATCGGGTGGAAGGACGAATACGCTGACCCGGACCACACCGCACGGCAGCGTGCCTATGCCCGGGAAGCAGGGCGCTCGATGATCTATACACCGCAAATGGTGATCAACGGGCAGCACGATATTGTAGGTGCGCAATCTCGTGAGCTCGACCGCCTGATCAATGCGCATCTTAAGGCGGTGCCCGAGGCATCGGTGATCGCAACCCGGACTGCAGATGAAGTGACTGTGGATGTCGTCCCCGTGGAATTGCCCGAGGGTGAGGCCTATGACATTCGTGTCGTCCAGTATTCACCGATGCGCCATGCCTCGATCCGCCGTGGAGAGTTGGCTGGTCACGAACTGGACTATGCCAATGTGGTCGAAACTTGGCAGATCGCAGGGCAATGGGATGGTAACGCGCCACAAACGTTTTCAGCCCAACTTGGATCAGACCTTCCAGCGGTTGTTTTGGTGCAACGCGCAGGCCACGGCCCTATTGTTGCAGCAACGCGCGTGAAGTGATCAGGGCATCTCGTCCGGAGCAATGCCAAGCCCGTTCCAGTGCTTCCAGCGGCGGTGAATCCAGAACCATTGCCCCATATGCTGGCGGACCATCTTCTCAAGGTCATCATTGGTGAACTGGGTCATGGTTTTCGGGTCGGTATGCGGAACCGGATCGTGCAGAATGATCTCAAAATCTATGCCATTGGGTTGGCGCACCGCATAACAAGGGATGAGTTCCGCCTTGTATTTCATCGCGAGTTCAGCGTTCAAAACAGACGTCACGGCGGGTTTGTCGAAAAACATAAGCTCTTCGCCCCCCATCGCATGAAGATCTGACACGATGGCAATGATCCCACCCTTTTTCAGCGTGCGCACCATTTCTACCATCCCACGACGTCCTTGCTCGAACATGGGGGCACCGGTCTTGTAGAAGGCTTCTACGTATGCGTCGTTGAAATAGGGGTTTGCCATCCTGCGATACAGGCAGCCGATTGGTTGACCGCTGTGTTTTTGCAGGGCAATGCGCGCGGCCAGATAGTGGCCAAAATGCGCAGTAATCATCATGACCGGACGCCCTTCGGCGACTGCCGCATCAAAGGCGGCAATGCCTGGGCCTGAAATCTTTGCTGTGCTCTGACGCTCGGTGAAGCCTTCTGGTGAAAAATGCTCCATGATCGCCCGACCTGCATTGTCCGGCACATCACGGCAGATCTTTTTAACCTCGGCGTCGGACAGGTCAGGGCAGGTCAGCTTCAGATTGCGGCGGATACGTGTGCGAAAACCAACTACCGGGGCCAGTGATCGCATGATCGCGCCCATAGTCGCAATGCGCCGTTCGTACGGAAGCAGGCGCATTGCCCCGATAACCCCCTGAAGGAACAGATTGGCGACATAGTATTTTCCAAGCTCAAACTTGCTGAGCTCTGACTTTTCGACGGGCATGGAGGCGTCTCACCGCGTATTGCGTATTTCTTTGCCAGACATACAGGCCGATTTGGGCAAGCTCAAGCGTTCAGCAAGTTAACGCACAAAGTGGACGGGTTGTGGCGCAAATACCTGGCTTAAGTGCTATTCGCCCTCATCCTCGGGTTCGACCAAAGCGATTGTTCCAGCATCAGCCAGTGCCCGAATGGCGCCAACCACCTGTGTCATCGCGTCTTCAGCTTCAGATTGCCTGACGCGTCCACGTTCGCCCATCTCTTCGCGAAGATTGTCCGCCATGCGGGACGAGATGTTGGACAAAAGAAACTCGACCGATGCTTTGTCATCATCCGCGGCTGCCCCGGTCAAAGCGGTCACCAGAACAGGTTGGTCCACTTCACGCATTATGGCGGGAACATCGCGGGCTGCGATACGGCTGGAGATGTGGGCGAATGTAAAGATTGACTGACGCACGAGATCGGCAAAGGCAGCGTCATCTTCGTCCAGCGCATTTAGTAAATCGTCACGCGTTGCAGCCGCAGACTGGTTCAGGATCGCGCCGACACGCGCGCCCGGGCCGTCATCGAAGGCCTGAGCCGGGCGCTGATCCAGTTGCGCAGCCAAAGACCAGCCAATCCGCTCGACCGCTTCGGGAGTGACGTTTGCCGTCTTTGAAACCGCGTATGTGATCCGACGGGCCACCGGGCCGGGCATATGACCCAGCATTTGAGCGGCCTGAGCAGTGTCCATTTTGGACAGCATCACGGCAGCCACTTCGGTGCTTTCCGCCTGAGCCATGACGGCAAGATCCTCGACAGGGATGTCGCGCAGCCTTTGCCATGGGTCGCCAATCTGACGCACACCCGCCACCTTACGTAGGCGGGCCGCCGTTTTGGGAGCAATCTTGCCGGTTACTGCATCCAGCGCCCCAGCCAGCCCGTGCGGAAACGCCAGCCCGAGGTTATCCAAAGCCTCGCTGAATTCCTGCGCCACGGCATCCAGTGTTACGCGATCCACCAGACCCATCTCACCAAGCTGGTGTGTCAGTTTTTCTTGCAGATCATCCGGCAGTTCTTCCAAAGGAAGATCTGCGCCTTCGTTGAGCAAAAGGCGTACAACAACCGCAGCCTTCTGGCGGCTGGTCAACGTCCTGGGAACAAGCCGCGGTTTGTCGTCATGTCCAGTGGCAAGCGGAGCGGATGCCCCGGGTGCCGCTTGTATCAATGCGTTTGTGTCTTGCATCTGCCTGTGGTGCCAAATTTCTGAACCACAGGCAGATTACGGAGAATCGGGTTAAATAACCTTGAAGTTTAGTAGTTATAGGTCAGCCCGGTACGGATGGCTTCGCGCAGCGATGCCTCGGCCCAGGTTCCTTCCCCACCACGGGCTTTGATCTCGCGCCATTGCGCGATCGCCAGATCGGTTCTGCCCTCGGCGACAAAGCCCTGCCCCATGTAACTGCGGGCGAGGATATTGTCGGGGTTGGAGTCGATAGCGTTGGTGTAGAAGACGTTAGCCAGTTCAAGCTCACCCATTTTGCGGTATGTGAAGCCCCAATAGGTCAGGACGCGATCATCGTCCTGATCCATGATGCGCAGAATTTTCTGAGCGTTCTCGAATTGCCCGTCATAGGCTAGTTCGCGCACAGCGTCGTAAAGTTCATCTTCTGTGAAATTGGTTTTGTTCGGTTTGACACAACGCCCCGCATCCTTGTCGTAGACGCGGCCAAAGAGGCACTTCTTGGTCGTGTTTGTTGGTTTTGGCGGGGTCGTGGTGCTGCCACCACCGCCAGCCGCATACAAGGCCGGTGCGAAGGCAAAAGCCTGAAGGACAATAGCTGAAACTAAAACAAGGCGCATTTTCCTACTCCGTTCTCTGGGCTGCTCTGATCAAGCATAGCGCGATTTGATAAAAGGCTAACAACCGCGCCCTCGCTTTTATTCACAAGTAGGAAAGAAAAACCTTAGCTATTGACGGTTTTTACGCAGCTATGGGCTTCGGCGTCCCATTGTGTTCCCGGCGCGCAGGACTGCGTTTGTTCGGTGTGGGCGCTGCAGGCCAAGGCGACAGAGGCTGAGCAGCCAAGGGCCAGTGCGCAAATCAAAGTCCGGATCATCGAGGTTCTCCTGTTCGGGGATGCAGGGCCAAGATAACCGATTTTCGATGAACTGGCAAAAGAACAAGGCCCGGATCGCTGTGTGCGAACCGGGCCCCTTGAAGTGATCAATCGGATTGAAAATTATTCGCCAAACACTCGGGCAAAGATCGTATCGACATGCTTGGTGTGATAGCCAAGGTCGAATTTCTCTTCGATTTCTTCCGGGCTGAGCGCAGCGGTGACGTCCGCGTCTGCCAGCAGCTCTTGTTTGAAGTCGGTGCGATGTTCCCAGACCTTCAGCGCGTTGCGTTGCACCATGGCATATGCGTCCTCACGGCTGACCCCGGCTTGGGTCAGCGCCAGCAGAACGCGCTGGCTCATGACAAGTCCGGGGAACTTGTTCATGTTCTCCATCATGTTCTCGGGGAAGATCAGCATTTTGTCGATAACGCCGGTCAGTCGGGCCAGTGCAAAGTCGAGCGTGATCGTCGCATCCGGCCCGATCATACGTTCAACTGAAGAATGCGAAATATCGCGCTCGTGCCAAAGCGCAACGTTTTCCATCGCAGGGATCACGGCCGCGCGGACCATGCGCGCAAGACCTGTCAGGTTCTCGGTCAGAACCGGGTTCTTTTTGTGCGGCATGGCCGAAGAACCCTTCTGACCCATCGAGAAAAACTCGGCCCCTTCCAACACCTCGGTCCGCTGCATGTGGCGGATTTCGATGGCGATGTTTTCGATGCTGCTGGCGATGACGCCCAAGGTTGCAAAGAACGCGGCGTGGCGGTCACGCGGGATGACTTGCGTGCTGATTGGTTCAGGCACCAACCCCATCTGGTCGCAGACATGTTCTTCGACGCGCGGATCGATATTGGCGAAGGTGCCAACCGCCCCGCTGATCGCGCCGGTGGCGATTTCAGCGCGAGCGTCCCGCATCCGCGACAGGTTGCGGTCCATTTCAGCGTAGAAACGAGCAAAGGTCAGGCCCATCGTGGTCGGCTCGGCATGGATACCGTGGCTACGACCGATGCGCACAGTGTCCTTATGTTCAATCGCGCGACGCTTGAGGGCGGCCAACAGACCTTCAAGATCGGCGATCAGGATATCAGCGGCGCGGGTCAGTTGTACGTTCAGGCAGGTGTCCAGCACGTCGGAACTGGTCATGCCCTGATGCACAAAACGGGCTTCTTCGCTGCCCACATGCTCGGCCAGATGGGTCAGGAAGGCGATGACATCGTGTTTGGTGACAGCCTCGATCTCTTCAATACGGGCTACGTCGAACTCCACGTCTTTGGCTTTCCACACGGCCTCGGCATTTTCGCGCGGGATGACGCCCAGATCGGCCATGGCATCGCAAGCATGCGCCTCGATCTCGTACCAGATGCGGAACTTGCTCTCGGGCGACCAGATGGCAACCATGTCAGGGCGGGAATAACGAGGAATCATTGGCGGCAGCACCTTTTTGTGATTGGGATGAGGCGTTGGCGCGGGGTTTAGCCCCGTGTGCGGCAGGTAACAAGACGAGAGAACGCGTATGAGACGGTTTGCCCTGATTTTAGCCCTTTGGCCGGGTGTTTTGGCCGCAGATGGCTTTCAGAAATTGTCGGGCGACGAAATCCTGGCCGCGCTGACAGATAAGAAGCTCGAATATGGTGCAGGGGTTTGGCAAACTTTCGAGGCCAGCATGAGCACGCAGTACTTCTCGGGTGGGCCAAGCGCCGGGCGCTGGGCCGTGCGCGAGGATCAGTATTGCTCGATCTGGCCGCCTTCAGACTTGTGGGCCTGCTACGACGTCTTTCGCAATGAGGATACGATCCGGTTCGTCGATGATGCTGGCGGCCAGACAGACGGCGTTTACGTGCAATAAATAAGCGGGCGCATTTAGCTGATCTGAAGACCCGTTGGCGACGGCTAAGGCGCTTTGAAAGCGGCCATGCGGCGTCGCGATCCACCCGGCCTATAAGTGCCGGTACTGGACAAACTGCGCCTTGAAGGGTCAAGCTGCGTTTGAGGAAATCATCAGGTTATTGAGATATGCGTTTATTTTCAGGTTCATTGCTTGCCGCATGTGCTGCTGTTTGGCTGAGCGGGGCCGCGTCAGTGACGGCCGATACTCCGGTGACGTACACAGAAGATGGTCGTTCGTTGTTTAGTTTTAGTGTCCCTGACTTTTGGGTGCTACGCACTGGCGGCCCGCGAGAGATCGAAGATTCAGAGCTGGGTGATACGCGTGGCGTGTCCCGCGTCATGGGGATGCGCCCGGTGACAGACGATACAGTCTGGATGGGCTTTGTTTCACCCGAAGGGGTTGCATCCATTCAGGATGGCGTCCGCTATTTGCAGGATATTGATAAGTTTCTGGTCAACGACCCCACCATCACAAGCACCAGCGACATGCGCATCGGAGGATTGCCAGCAAAGGTGTTCCGGGGCACCGGACGCCGCGAAGGCAGAGGAGTGAGCTTTACAGCGACGCTCATTGATCTGCCACGAGGCCGCGTTGCAGTTGCCGTGGCCATCCTGCGCGATGGTGCGAATCCGGACTATGCTGATGATCTGAACGCAGTTTTCGCGTCGTTCCGGTCGCTTCAGTAGGGAGAGGGTGCGATGAACTTACAGATGATCAGACGGATTTCTCTTGCACTTGGGCTGGGGGCAGCAAGCTTTGGCTTGTCGGCCTGTGACGGTGTCTCGGTTGGTGTTGGGTATGGATATGGGTACGACCCGTTCTACGACTCGATGCTCTGGAACGATTACTACCGCCGAGACGTTAATATCAACGTCGACCGCCCAGATCGACCAAACCGGCCCGACCGCCCGGTTCGTCCTGAACGCCCAAAGCCACCGGTTGCCAAACCGCCTGCACGGCCAAGACCGCCAACGGCGCGCCCGCCTACAGCACGGCCGCCCATTCACCGGCCATCACCGCGCCGCTAAAAATCAGGGCCGCCAGACAGGCGGCCTTTTTTACGGCAGAAGCTCGGTTGTGATATGGGCGGAACCTTCCAGTGTTCGGTGCACCGGGCATTTGTCTGCAATCTCAAGCAAGCGCTGTTTTTGCGCCTGATCCAGCGGACCGGTCAGCCGGATTTTCCGACGAAACTGATCCACTTTGCCCTCATTGGCCAGACCTGCATCCTGCGCATGGACTTTGTCGTGACAGACATCAACACTGACATTTGTCAAAGGCCAGCGTTTGCGCCGTGCGTACATCCGGATCGTCATGGATGTGCAAGCGCCCAGACCAGCGGATACAAACCCGTAAGGGGACATACCCTTGTCTGTACCGCCATATGAGACCGGCTCATCCGCGACTGCGTGGTGATGGGGTCCGGCCTGAATATCCTGCATGAAGCCGCTTGAGTCAGCCTCGGTAACGCGCACAACGCCTTCCGGGGCCCCGGGTGGTGGGGCGGGTGGGCATAGTTTTACATAGCGCGAAACCCAAGCGGTTATCACATCAGCCGCATATTCGGCATCCTCAGCACGTGTGATCAGGTGATCGGCATTGTCGAGAGTCACAAAGCTTTTGGGATGTTTTGCCGCCAGAAAGATCGTGCTGGCGTTATCGATGCTGACAGTTTCATCCCGCGGTGCGTGAAGGATCAACAACGCTGCTTTGAGCTCGGCAATTGACTCCGAGAGGGCAGATTGCGCAATGTCATCTACAAAGGCTTTGCCAATGCGGAAAGGACGCCCGCCTAAAGTGACTTCGGCGCTGCCATCCTGTTCAATCTGCGGTAAAGCGTCTTCGAAATGATGCGAGACATGGCTTGGGTCTGCCGGTGCCCCGATTGTCACCACGGCTTTAATCGACGGAATGCCCGCCCGTGCACGCAGAACGGCTGCGCCGCCCAGCGAATGTCCGATCAACAGGGCCGGGGCCATGTCCCGCCCAGCCAGGTATTGCGCAGCGGCAATCAGGTCTTCGATATTCGAGGTGAAGGTCGTGTTGGCGAACTCTCCCTCGGAATGGCCCAGCCCGGTAAAGTCAAAACGCAGAACCGCAATCCCCATGGCGGCCAGTCGGGCAGATATGCGCCGGGCTGCTGGGATATCCTTGGAACAGGTAAAGCAATGGGCAAAGAGCGCTGTCGCCAGCACCGGACCGTCCGGCAGGTCAAGACGCGCGGCCAGTTGGCTGCCGTCATGTCCGGCAAAGGTAATGCGTTCCGTGGGCATGTCGGCTCCTTGAATGGGTTGGGGGAACACCGACAATACTGGGTTTATGTTGGTCCGGTCTCAACCCTTATGTCAGTTGCGTCACGTGAAGGTGAGAACTTTGTGCGTGTTTTCTCACCTGTGAAACATCCTCTGGCCGAGCCTGCGATCTGAGGGGGTTGTCCTGCTGACCTCTACTCAATGCATCACGCATTGTGAAGGTATACCAATCAAACATTCATTTTACTTATATACCACTTGGACACATCTAAGGATCGAAGCTGTCGACCAAGGAGATACCCATGTCACACGCAGAATTCGCCACCCGCACCCCTGTGATGCACCCGCTGTGGATCATCGCGTTGCTACTTGCCGGTGTCACAGGTTTTGTCGCTGGACAGTCCTGGCCCGCAAACTTGAGCGGGCCACAGGTTCAAGACGAACCGATCCTGGAAGACTGGCACGGCAATGTCCGCCGGTCGCATTGGTCAAAGTGAGGTGTTAGCCTCACTCTGCGCCCATTAGACGCGCATCAAACGGGTACTTTGTCAGGTTCTCATAGCCGTCTTCGGTAATGAGAACCTGATCTTCAAGCTTGATGCTGAAGTCACCACCAACCTCACCAACGCAAGCCTCGACACACAGAACCATTCCGGGTTCCAACGCATAGTCGTACGACCCTTCGACCGCCTGATCGGGATAGGCCACCAGCGGCCACTCGTCACACAGGCCCACGCCGTGCATCAGGCAGCCGTATTTTTGCGCCTGAAACTTGTCGTCCAGCCTGTGGGAATTTGCCGTCAGTTCCGGGATCATTACGCCGGGCTTGAGCATCTCCATATTGGTCATGATGTGTTCATGCGCGTGCTGCATGGCGTAAACCATGTCCGCACGTGGATTTTGATCGCCAATCCACCAACTGCGGGAAATGTCGATGCAAATTCCGTAGGATCCAATCAAATCGGTGTCGAACGAGATGATCTCGTTCTGCTGAGTGATCCGTGGGCCGCATTCCTGAAACCACGGGTTGGTACGCTGGCCCGAGGCGAGAAGGCGCGTTTCGATCCATTCCCCGCCGCGCTTGATGTTTTCTGCATGCAGGACAGCCCAGATATCATCTTCCGAGGTTTTCCCATTGCCTACATTGGCACGGGCAAATTTCTCCATTTCAGCCACCGCTGTCTCGCATGCGTGACTGGCGCAGCGCATGGCAAGGATTTCGTCCGGTCCTTTGATGGCACGAGTCTTTTCGGTCAGTTCTTCGCCTTCCATGACCTCGAATCCTTGCGCTTCAAGCGCGCGCAGGCCGTGCAGCATGATCTTGTCGACGGCAAGTCGCTTGTTGCCACCACTGTGTTCTTTGATCAGCACCCGGACTTCATTCGAGAACACATCCGCTGCCACGTCGACCTTGTCGCCTCGGTCGAAGTAAAACAGATCGGCGCCTGAGCGTTGTTCACGCACCAAGGGGTTGAACGTGCTGAGGAAGGGAGAGTTCTTGTAGTCCCAAATCACCATGTACCCATCGGCACACAGCAACACAGCACGGAACGGGTTGTGTGTATTCCACAGCTGCATATTTGTGCTGTCGGTCGCATAGCGAATGTTCAACGGATCAAACATCAGCACGCCGCCATACCCGCGATCCACAACAGCTTGCGTCAGCCGCTTCCAGCGATGTTCCCGCATACGGGTCAGGTTAGGCAATTCCAGCCCGGCAGCGGCCCATTCGTCAAAAGCCAGCTGCGTCGGTCCGATCTCAATCCGATCATTGTCGTTTGGAGTGCCGTCACCCAAAGTTGCGCCTTTGCTGGGATCAATCTTGCGCGTGTCTCTGTAGTGATGATTCATGGCTGGCCTCGTTTTGTGCTTTGGCAAAACTAATGTGCCGATCTACAGCGTCTGAAAAAAATGCGACCGCGAGGTAGTCGTTTTCGACCGACACGTCGTCTGGGGCATGCTAAGCCTTTGTCATGAGGCAGATTCTGCAAAACACAATTCCATACGATGTCCGAAACCCGCGTGCCTTGCCGGGCATACAGCCGACGACATTAGATAACTGGCTGCATCAGGACGAGGCATTTTCTGGTCAGATGCAACGTCGTGAAGAGCTGCTTTTTAACCATCGAGACGACGTTCTGGCCCTTGATCCACAAGCCGAACCCGCCGCGCGCGAGTTACTGGATCTGGTGTTGGCCCAAGTCTACCCCTCAGCTGAGGAGACGGTTGTCAGGCCCGATGGTGCAATGGTTCCTATCGACCGCAGTCAGCCGTTGGATACGTTGTGCAGGCTGGTGCAGGAAGACTTCTGTATTCTTCAAAAGCACGGGGACGAGCATGTTCTGACCGGCGCGATCCTGTGCTTTCCAGCCAGCTGGCGCTTGTCCGAAAAATTCATGCGGCCACTGATCGACATTCACGTGCCAGTCGCAAGCTATGACAGCAATATCGCGAAGCGGGTACAGCGGCTGTTCGATGGTATTCAGCCCGGTCGTCCTTTGTGGCGTTTCAATGCCCTCTGGTACGAAGACCCCGAGCTGTTTCAGCCGCGCAGTGTCCACGCACCGCGGGAAATTCGGGACCGGCAAAAGAACTCTTATCTACGGAGCGAGCGGCAAACTCTATTGCGCCTGCCCAAGACGAATGCGGTCGTGTTTTCCATTCATACGTATGTTCTGGCTGCGCACGCGGTTGCAGAAATGGAAAACCCCGCCTGACGGCGGGGCCTCCAAGGAGGGTCTTGGTAATTTGGTTACATGCCCAATGCGTTTGCTACGTCGGCAAACGCATTGCTGGCATTCAGCGCGACAATCGCAAAAGTGAACACCAGCACTTGGGTGTTGAGACGGAAATCTTCGCCTCGGATCAGGTTGACTGCGGCCATTGACAGGGCGATCGGTGCAGAAACGCTGGCCAGAACGCCTGTCATACACCAGCTGCTGAGACGCAGAATATCGCTTGGTCGTTCGTCATCCGCCGCGACTTCGGCATTGGGTGCTGCCTGATCAGTCGGAGCCGCATCTTCGCTTCGGAAAGCGATGCTGAGCAATTGTTCATCCGTAAGCTGGATCGGGCGAGCTGTCGGAGCATGCAGGGCAGTGATGTTATCCTCAAGTTCGGGCATTCTGACACCGGCGAACTGACCCGTCAGGGACTGAAAAATCTGTTTTCTGTCTCGCGTTTCGCGACTTGGGGTCAGGGTGTCAAACGCGCTCATAAACTGTTCGACCGTCAGTACCGTGTGCGGCGAAAGCCATTCAACCCGCCGGGTCGAGCAGATGTCGACCATGCGATACAAAATGACCACCAGCATCAGTTCTGAGATTTCAGAATCATCCAGCAACGGCGACACGGGGGTGACTGACAGCACAAGCCGGTTCTGAGGATGCGAGACGCGGGGCTTTGTTATGGTTTTTAGCCCCGCGGCGCGATCCATGCGCTCGTAACGGTCTTCCTGCTCGGGTGTGCCTGTATCCAGCGTCAGCCGAACCAGATATTGGCTCGAGACGATGCTGGCCTCGGAATAGCTGAGCAGCGCCTTGCGCTCGACCAGATGGCCGTAGTCCTCAAGCGTTGTCGCAACGATGGTTCCAAAACGCTCGAGCGCGCCGGCTGCGTCACCATCAAATTGCAGACCGCCATGGTAGCTATGCTTCCGAGCCACTGCTTTGTCCTTATTCAAGCTTTGTTCGACAAACACTCTAGCAACCGTTCTGGGGGAGAATTTGGCGAAAAATGCAAAAAAACGAAATTTTCCTGCGATTGATTACACTTTGGAAACCAAGAAACTAAAGGCTTTTGTTTGTCACTGTGGCGGAAATGTGGCGAAAACGAGTGTGGTGCGTGTTTTCCGTGCGGCGACGCTATTGATCGATTCGGGCGGCCATGATGGCAATGGATTGCTGATACACAGAGGCCGCGTTCCACTGCTGCAAAACGCGAAAATTTGGTTCGCCGGGCTGGTAGCCGCGACCCGGTTTCCACCCTTTCTTACGAAGAAAATTCGCGGTCGAGGCCAGAGCATCCGTCATATTGTAGAAATCCACCCGCCGGTCACCGGTGGCATCGACCCCATAGGTCAGGGCATTGCCTGGCAGAAATTGGGTATGGCCCAATTCGCCATGTTTTGCCCCTTTTGTCGCCATTGTGATACTGCCCATGTCCACCAGTTTCAGTGCCCCAATTGCATGGGGAATAAAGAACTCGGATCGGCGACAATCATAAGCCAGAGTGGTTATTGCGGAAACAATCTGGCTATCACCCATGAAGTTGCCAAAGCCGGTTTCCATGCCATGAATGGCGATCAGCACACCAGCTGGCACACCATACTGGCGCTCGAAGGCTGCATAATAATTGGGGTTGGCGGCTTTGCGTTTACGCCCTTGCGCGACGATTGTGTCTGCCCCGCGAACCCGCATGAATTTGTCCAGCGAGTATTTAAAGCTTTTCTGATTGCGATCTGCCGCAATGGTGCGCGTTGCGTATTGTGTCTGCGACAGCGCTTGCAGCCCCTTTTTCTTGACCCCGGCTTTACGTGCCTGTTTCGCAAAATCGGCTTTCCACGCTTCAAACCCGGCGCTGGTGTTCCCGCAGGGCGCGGCCAAAACAGGCGAGGTCAGTGACAAAGCGAGGATAGCTGCAAGGCGAAACATGGGCACAATCCGTTTGAGATGAAGTCTGAAGCCAGCGTAGCGTGGAGCATAAGTTCGGAAAAGAAACTAGTAGAGGTCCAACTCTCCTTTTTCCTTTAGCGTTTCGAACCATTCGTCCGGGGTGGCCTTGATGCGCGCATGTTTCACCATCATGGCGTTCATGCTCGGCAGGTTCGACGCATCCGGCCACGCGTCGGGCTGCCACAAGTTTGAGCGGATGACGCATTTGGGACAATGCGCAAACGCCGTATGAACGTGGATCAGCAGCACCAGTTTGGGGGCGTGACCACCAACGGCCATTTTCTCAAGCAGCTGCGGGTCCGCGCAGATCCGGGCCTCGCCTCGTAGTCTGAGTGTCTCCATCTTGCCGGGAACAAAGAAAATCACGCTCACGCGCGGGTCTTTGAGAACGTTGTGGAAGGTATCCACGCGCTTGTTGCCCGGACGGTCCGGGATTGCGATCAGTGTTTCGGACAAGACCTGAACAAAACCGGCAGGATCCCCGCGAGGCGAAATATCCAAATATCCATCCGGGTTGGCCGAGGCGATCAGGCAAAAGGGCGAGGTAGCGATGAAGTCGCGGCACATCTGGTCCAGTTCAGAGAGTTCTTTGGCAATAATCTGCGGCAGAGGGGTGCCGGAAATCTGGCGCAGTTCTTTTTCGGATGTCACGAAATTTGAGTATTTCGAAAAAGGTGAAGTGCTGAAGGCCATACTGTTGTCTCCGGTTGGGAGTGTCTTATTGAGTTTGTTGAAACTCGAGTGACACGTCAAATCCTACCGGTAGAAAAGACAAGGGCGCCCGATTGGACGCCCTTGCAGATGTAAACCCAGGTCCGGTTTAGCAGCTGTAATACATGCCGTATTCAACCGGATGCGGGGTATGCTCGTAGGTTTCGACCTCTTCCATCTTCAGTGCGATGTAGCCATCGATCTGGTCTTTGGTGAACACGTCGCCCTGCAGCAGGAAGTCGTGATCCGAAGCCAGAGCTTCCAGAGCTTCGCGCAGGCTGCCGCAGACGGTCGGGATGTCCGCCAGTTCTTCGGCAGGCAGATCGTACAGGTTCTTGTCCATGGCTTCGCCCGGATCGATCTTGTTCTTGATGCCGTCCAGACCGGCCATCAGAAGCGCGGCAAACGCCAGATAAGGGTTTGCGGCCGGGTCGGGGAAGCGGGCTTCGACGCGCTTGGCTTTCGGGCTTTCGGTCCACGGAATACGGACACAACCCGAACGGTTACGAGCCGAGTAGGCGCGTAGAACAGGAGCCTCAAAACCCGGGATCAGGCGCTTGTAGCTGTTGGTCGCCGGGTTGGTGAAGGCGTTCAGGGTCTTGGCGTGCTTCAGGATGCCGCCGATGAAGTACAGCGCTTCGTCCGACAGGTCGGCGTATTTGTCGCCAGCGAACAGAGGTTTGCCGTCTTTCCAGATCGACATGTTCACGTGCATGCCTGTGCCGTTGTCACCCGCGATCGGCTTCGGCATGAAGGTCGCCGATTTGCCGTAGGCGTGGGCTACGTTGTGAATGACGTACTTGTATTTCTGCAGCTCGTCGGCCTGCTTGGTCAGACTGTCGAAGATCAAACCCAGTTCGTGCTGGCACGAAGCAACCTCGTGGTGGTGCTTGTCGACTTTCATGCCCAGACGCTTCATGGTCGACAGCATTTCCGACCGCAGGTCCTGTGACTCGTCGATGGGATTTACAGGGAAGTAACCGCCCTTGACGCCCGGCCTATGGCCCATGTTGCCCATCTCGTACTCGGTGTCGGTGTTCCACGACGCGTCAGTTGCATCAACTTCGTAGGATACCTTATTGATACTGTTCGAGAAACGAACGTCGTCAAACAGGAAGAATTCGGCTTCAGGGCCCATGTAGGCGACGTCACCAATACCCGATGATTTCAGGTAGGCTTCGGCTTTCTGAGCGGTGCCGCGCGGGTCACGCTCGTATGCCTCGCCGGTGTCGGGCTCAACAACCGAGCAGTGAACGCAGATGGTTTTTTCTGCGTAGAACGGATCGACATAAGCACTGTCGGTGTCAGGCATCAGTTTCATGTCGGATGCTTCGATCGACTTCCAACCGGCAATGGAAGAACCATCGAACATGAAGCCTTCTTCCAGAAAGTCCTCGTCGACCTGATCGGCCATGATGGTCACGTGCTGAAGCTTGCCGCGCGGGTCGGTGAAGCGGATGTCGACGTATTCTGCGTCTTCGTCCTTGATCAGCTTAAGAACTGCGTCCTTGCTCATTCTCTAGATTCCTCTGACTTGAAGATTGGAGGGTTATAGTGCGTCCGAACCGGTCTCGCCGGTGCGGATACGGATGGCTTGTTCGACGGGCGAGACGAAGATCTTGCCATCACCGATCTTGTCGGTCTTGGCGGCCGAAACGATGGCTTCGATGGCGGCATCGACCTGATCATCGTCCAGCACGACCTCGACCTTCACTTTGGGCAGAAAGTCGACGACATATTCGGCACCGCGATACAGCTCGGTATGGCCTTTCTGACGACCGAAGCCTTTGACCTCGATCACGCTGAGGCCCTGGACGCCCACGTCCTGCAATGCCTCTTTCACTTCGTCCAGTTTGAACGGCTTGATGATCGCTTCGATCTTTTTCATCCCGGCTCACCTTGAATGGTTGTCTCAGGGGCAGTGATCACGTCTAAGATCGGGCGGCAATGTGATTGCGGATTTGGGCAGGTTGGGATGCATCGAAATCTGGCGGCGTGCTAAATTATGGGCGTGTTGCTCAAAAAGTAATCAGAATTGAATCGAATGAGGGTGCGGGATGACGGAATTGCTGACAGCAGCGCAGATGCGGGCCATTGAGCAGGCTGCCATCGAATCCGGTGCGGTGACGGGTCTAGAGCTGATGGAGCGGGCCGGGCAGGGTGTAGTTGAGGCAATTTTCGAGGAGTGGCCGGAGTTGGACAGGCGAGGGGCCAGCCCCTCGCGCTCCCCGAGGTATTTGGGGCCAGATGAAGGGGATCCCTTGCGCGCTGCGGTCCTGTGCGGACCGGGCAACAATGGTGGCGACGGTTTTGTTGTAGCCCGGCTATTGCGGGAGCTGGGTTGGGACGTTGTGGTCTTTCTGTATGGCGACCCAGAGAGGCTGCCGCCCGATGCGCGGGTGAATGATGAGCGGTGGCTGGATGAGGGCGACGTTAATGTGTTCAAGGTCGACGCTGGCCCGTTCGATGCGGAATACCTCAAGTTTCCTAAGGACATTGATCTGGTTGTTGATGGGGCGTTCGGAACCGGTCTCACCCGACCGTTTACAGGTGTGTTTTCATTATTGGCAAATACAGAGACAAGAGCTTTGCTGCGGGATCGCGGCGTAAAGGTCGTCGCGATCGATACGCCAAGCGGCTTGTGCGCTGATAGTGGTCGCGTTCTGGGTAACGTCATTGTTGCCGACTTGACGGTCACGTTTCACAGCAAAAAGGTCGGGCATGTTTTGGGCGATGGTCCAATGTCCTGCGGTAAGGTGCAAACAAAATCGATTGGGCTAGAAACAGCGAAAAGCAACCAGATTGTCCAAATAGCTGCTGCCGACTGGGGGAGTTTGTCGAAGGACACAGAATGCCACAAGTACTCTCACGGCCACGCTCTTATCTTGTCCGGAGGGGTCGGTAAAACCGGTGCGGCGCGACTGGCAGCGCGGGGTGCGTTGCGGATTGGCGCGGGGCTGGTGACATTGGGTGTGCCGCCTGCGGCGGTGTTGGAAGTGGCCAGTCATACCACCGCGCTCATGTTGCAGCGCGTTAAGGGAAAAGATGGATTGGTCGAGGTTCTGGCTGACCCGCGCTTCAATGCCCTCTGTCTTGGGCCCGGGCTGGGAGTGGAACGCGCGCGTGAACTGGTGCCGGTGGCCTTGGCGGCGCGTCGTGCGACGGTGTTGGATGCGGATGCGTTGTCGGCCTTTTCGGACGACCCCGATGCTTTGTTCGCGCAGGTACACGAAAACTGCGTGCTCACCCCGCATGGGGGGGAGTTTGCGCGGCTTTTCCCCGACATTGCGGACAATTTGAAAGCTGCGCCGACAAAGGGCCCGGCCTATTCCAAAGTTGATGCAACGCGGGCGGCGGCAAAACGCGCTGGGTGTGTGGTTCTGTTCAAGGGGTCGGATACGGTGATTGCGGCACCTGATGGGCGATGTTCGGTCAACTTGGCGTCGTACGAAAGGGCGGCCCCCTGGTTGGCGACCGCTGGGGCTGGCGATGTGCTGGCGGGTTTCATCACCGGGTTGCTGGCGCGCGGATTTACACCGAAACAAGCCGCCGAGACTGCCGCGTGGCTGCATGTGGAATGCGCGCTGCAATTTGGGCCCGGCCTGATTGCCGAGGATTTGCCGGAACAGCTACCTGACGTGTTTAGAAAGATGAATATTTGAGTGTGTTGGCGGGGAATGGCCCATTCCTCACCGGATCGGCAGACTTCCGCCGATCGAACTTGCGTGCGTGCAGAGTGAGTGTTTGCCAGACGCACGGGCGGACGGCAAAGTTTTTTTGGGCACCTCCGAAACGGGCTGGCGGTGATGTGTTTAAGCAAATGAAATACATTATAAAATTCTCATAGCCTCTGCGTTCTGTGTTGCGAATTTGCAATTCCTTTACGAGACAGTGCGCGGGCATCTGGAACGTCGGTGCTCAATGATCAATTGGACGGGGTGTAACGCCCGAACCATCCATGGTGAGTGAAATGACTTCTAAAATCAAAACCCTTTCCGCTGCCGCTGCGCTGACTGCAACGGCGGCAATTCCTGCTGCAGCAGAGCTGAAATATGAAAACAACACCGGCGGTTATGTGCTGCTTTATGGACAACTGCACCCAGCTCTGATTTCGGTCGATGACGGGCAGGACACCGAGACGCGGGTCCTCGACAACGACTTGTCGAACAGCCGCGTGGGTCTGCGCCTTATGCAGCCTTATGGCAGCAATGAGTTCCAGTTTTGGTTCGAAACAGGACTTGGTCTGCCGGGTTCGGCGTCTGCCGATCAATTTGGAACAAACGCTGATGGCTGGAATCGAGAAGACATTCGTCATGTGGATTTCTCGCTGAAAGGTGGGTACGGCAAGTTTTCGGCGGGGCAGGGAAGTATGGTCGCTGACGGCGCCGCTGAGGTGGATCTGTCATATGTCGGTACAGCGCTGTATTCGTTTACCAACGACGAAAACGCGGGCTTCTTCTATCGCGACACGGCAGGACTGCTGAGCGGTATCACGGTTGGCGACAGCTCCAGCAACTTTGACGGCTCGCGCCGTGGGCGCGTGCGGTATGACACACCAACTTTCAACGGGTTCTCGGCTGGCTTTGCCTATGGGCAGAACATTCTGTCCAGCAGCGATGACGATGACTACTATGACGTTGGTCTTTTCTATGAAAACACCTTTGCCGGTGGTGTGGAATTCGCGGCAGCTGTTGCCTATTCGGTGCGCGACCGTGACGACAATTCCGGCGATCGCAAGGACACGATCGGTTCGGCGTCTGTCCTTCTGCCCAGCGGGTTGGGATTTACAATTGCTGGCGGTACGCGTGACGATGATCAGGCCGGGGCGACGGATCCGAATTACTGGTATGGCAAGATCTCATACGAAGGAAATTGGATCGCCTGGGGTAAGACGGGTGTCGGTGTAGATTACTACGACGGTTCGGATTTCAACAGCAACGGGTCGGACACCAAGGCCTGGGGTATTGCAGTTGTTCAGAAGGTCGAAGCGATCAACACAGATGTTTATCTGAAGTACCGCAACCACGACTTTGATGACGGCTCGTCCTTTGACAACAACGAAGCATGGGTTTTGGGCGCACGCTGGAAGTTCTGACGGCCAAGACTGATTTAAACACGAGCGCCCCGGTTTCCGGGGCGTTCTTTTTTTGGTGGATAGACGATCAAATACCGGTGGATTCTGGCTTTGCCCCTTGCACGTACGCTGCAGGGCAAATAGAAGGCGTCAAATTTGCCCGGCGCGCCCTTTTTGCGCGCCCCGAATCCTATGGGGACTACCATAATGCAGGTTACAGAGACGCTGAACGAAGGTCTGAAACGCGGCTACAACATCGTTGTGACCGCAGCCGAGCTGGACGACAAGGTCAATGAAAAGCTGACCGAAGCGCAGCCGGAAATCGAAATGAAAGGTTTCCGCAAAGGTAAGGTGCCGATGGCGCTGCTGAAAAAGCAGTTCGGTCAACGCCTGCTGGGCGAAGCGATGCAGGAAAGCATCGATGGTGCGATGAACAAGCACTTTGAAGACAGCGGTGACCGCCCTGCGCTGCAGCCCGAAGTCAAGATGACCAATGAAGATTGGAAAGAAGGCGACGACGTTGAAGTGGCCATGTCTTATGAGGCACTGCCTGCGATCCCCGAGGTTGACCTGAAATCCGTCGAGCTGGAGAAGCTGGTGGTCAAGGCGGACGACGCGGCTGTGGAAGAAGCGCTGAACAACCTGGCTGAAACCGCGCAGGATTTCAAAGCGCGCCGCAAAGGCTCGAAGGCGAAAGACGGCGACCAGATCGTTTTTGATTTCGTTGGCAAAGTTGACGGCGAAGAATTCGACGGCGGTTCGGCTGAAGAATACCCTCTGGTACTGGGCTCAAACAGCTTCATCCCCGGCTTCGAAGAGCAGTTGGTTGGTGTGAAGGCGGAAGAAGTCAAAGACGTCAACGTGACCTTCCCCGCGGAATACGGTGCCGAGCACCTGGCCGGCAAAGACGCTGTATTCACCTGCACCATCAAAGAGGTGAAAGAGCCGGTGGCAGCAGAGGTCAATGACGATCTGGCAATGAAGTTCGGTGCCGAAGATCTGGACGCTCTGAAGACGCAGATTTCGGAACGTCTGGAAGCAGAATATGCAGGCGCCTCGCGTGCCGTCATGAAACGTGCTCTGCTGGACGTGCTGGACGAGAAAGTGTCGTTCGACCTGCCGCCATCGCTGGTTGAAGCTGAAGCCAAGCAGATTGCACATCAGCTGTTCCACGAGGAAAATCCGGATGTGGAAGGCCACGATCACGGCGAGATTGAACCCACAGAAGAGCACACCAAGCTGGCCGAACGTCGCGTGCGTCTGGGCCTGCTGCTGGCCGAACTGGGCCAGAAGGCCGAGGTTGAAGTGACCGACGCGGAAATGACTCAGGCGATCATGAACCAGGCGCGCCAGTACCCGGGTCAAGAGCGTCAGTTCTTTGAGTTCGTGCAGCAGAACGCACAGATGCAGCAACAGCTGCGTGCGCCGATCTTCGAAGACAAGGTTGTCGACTATGTGTTCGAGCTGGCTCAGGTCAGCGAAAAAGACGTGAGCAAAGACGATCTGCAAAAAGCCGTTGAGGCGCTGGAAGAGGAGTAATCCTCTTCCGCCCATTCCCGAAGGGCATAAAAAAAACGGAGCCGCCTGCTAATCAGACGGCTCCGCATGGGTGGCTTTTGTACCTATGAGGTGAGGGGGTCAGGCCTCATGAGCAAAAGCACGGGGGGTTTGTAGCAGAGCAGTCTTCTGCTCTGGTGTGAACGTGTTCGAGAGCGTTTCGATCAGCCTCAGCACATCTTGCCGTTCAGCTTCTGTCTTGGCGGCGCTCATCTGTTCCACAAAATACTTTTCAAGATCAGTCAGTGGTTTGTGATCCTGATTGGCAGGGCTTTGTGCTGCGGCCTTCTTGGCTGCAAACAGGGCCAGTGCTTCGTCTTCGTCGATGAAGACATCGTTGTGAATGTCTGCAAACTCACGCAGTCCCGCGATGCGTTCGTCGGTACAATCGAGCAGAGCGGCCAGTGCATGAACTTTCCCCATTGGGACAGTTTTGCCGACATAGTCATACGGGGCGCAGTTCGACCGTTTCAGGACCCGATCCATGACCGGATCGATCACGGTGATGATGTCCTGGATACCGGCGTTCTTGGCATACTCCAAAGAGCCGATCATCAATTCGCAGGTTGCGTAAGAAACCGAGTTCTTTTCTTTGCCGCGAGTGAGACGCTGGGTGTCAACGCAAAAGCGTGTGGATTCCCACATGGTCGCGCTGCGCAGCGGTGCTTCGCCGCAAAGGATCGCCGAGAAGACATCCGACAACATGTGAGGGCCGGTGGTCTGGAGGGCACGCACGGCTGCGACGACATTCCCCTCATCGTCGAGTCCGATTACATATGCCGGGTCCAGATGATCGAACTCGTCGATTTCTTTTCCGTCTTCTATTTTAACGTCCCATCCGAGACGTTCGCCAAATACTCGCGCTCTCAACTCGAACATTTCGTCAAGAACTTCGCTGAACATGTGTCTGTTCAGGCCATCTACCACGATGATCATTTCTTCCCCCTTCGAGTGGTTGTTCGGTAAATACGACGTTACCGGTCTTGGGGGATTTTTCTATTGGGGGTTTCCCGTATTTTGGCGAAATTAAGCGCTTTTTTTGATTAACCTGGGGTAATTAGCCCAATCGCAATCGCGCGCCCAACAGCCTGCGGGGTGGTCAGGGCACTAAGCTTTTCCCGACTCGAACGCAAGTGTACTTCGACGGTCCGGTGCGAAATCGACAGAATATCGCCGATATCCTGCTGAGATTTGCCAGCTGCGACCCATTGCAGGATCTCTGCTTCGCGGGTCGAAAGGGTTGGATGATAGAGCGCGTTGGTCAGTTGATCCGATGAAACGACATTATCGTGAATGTGTACCGCCATGGATTGCAGATCGCTGATCACGTGGGTGTAGAGCTTGCGCCACTCTTCCTTGCTGCAGTCGCGGGTTGCGCTGAGCAGCCCAATATCTCCATACGGACCACGTACGGGGATCGTAACGCCTTGACTGGGCAGGCCAAAATCATGGGCGTCCCGGAATACACGCTGGAAATCGGGGCTGCGTTCAAGGCGGCTCCAATCCACGGGGGCAATACTGCGGCGTGCCATGTGGATGGTTGGGTCGATCATGATCAGACCCTGGTTCTGGTAATGCTCTGTCCACTCATCGTCATACGTGACAAAGCCAGCCACAGATCCAGCGGCGGGGTTCATGCCTGCATAAGCAGCATGGTCCATTTCATGCTTGTCACAGATTTGCCTTAGAAATTCGGTGTAGCGAACTTCTGAATCCGGCAGAGTGCTCAGATCGACAATTTCCATGCGGCGCCTACCAGCTGCGGCCCATCTTAACTGCCCGATGGTGTCGTCGAGCAAACATATAAACAGAGTGGAACCCGGTTACCTCACTCAACCAGAACATCATATTTTCTTAATCCTGACAAGCAGAGGCATCAATTGTCTGCGCTATTCAGGATATTGTGATATTCAATAGAACATTTTTGTCACTATCCCGCCTGAAGTGCTAATTTTCAGGCAAAAACTGACGCTAACTACCGTCAGGGCGCGGGTTTGAGCCCTGTTTCTACCAGCAATCCTCGCGCTTTGGCCTCGGGCCAATACCCTTTCGCATAAAGAAAGATCGCGCGTTGCTGGTCTCCGTCAGACAGCAGCCAGGCCCCGCGCAGGTACTTACCCGCGAATTCAAGGTTGGTCTCCGCGTCCAAAAGACCTTCTGCTTTACCTTTATATCCCATCGATCGTGCAGTGGCCGGAAGGATCTGCAGCAGCCCGTAATAGGGGCGATTCACGGCCCATGGACGGTGCGTGCTTTCACGGATGGCCAGTTTGTGGACAAGCTCACGCGGAAGCTCGTAG
>NZ_JBXWSB010000043.1:0-33490 GCF_059613205.1 Ruegeria sp. BHSB064 | reverse complement strand
AGACGCGCCATCTGCGCATCCGTGAGCCAGAAAAGATCAGACATGGTCACCGCTCGTTTTTCGAACCGTGAATCATGCACCAACGCGGAAATCAATGGGTCCTGACCCTAGGATCTGCCTTAACGCACAGGCATGATTTTCAATCACTCTCATTTCTCATCTAATTAACTAAGTTGCCCTCTATTTTGGAAACGTCCAATATATGGTGTTTCGTTAATCTATCTGCCCTAAATAAAGATTAGGATTTGATGCACGATTTCCCCGACCGCGAAGATTGATTTCAAGCGGGCAGGGAGGAAAACATGGCACAAATCACTATTACAGGTGCGCAGATTTGGGACGGTCTATCCGAGACGCGCTATCCCGGAACTGTTACGATTGACGGAAACAAGATTACCTCGATCACCAAAGGCGAAGACGTCTCTTCAGAGGTGCAAGGCGAGGTTATTGACGGTACTGGGCATACGCTAATGCCGGGCATGGTCGAGGGTCACTGTCATCCCAGTTTTACTGGCGTAGGCGAGCCATGGGAGCTTGGTCAGCTGTGCCCTGAACAGCACATGTTGTTGACCGCCCAGAACTTAAGGTTGCTTTTGAGCCACGGGTTTACGTCGATTTTCGAAGCGGCCTCAGCCAAACCAATGCTCGGGGTTACAGCACGTGATGCGATCAACGAAGGGATGTTGGACGGTCCGCGTATGCGTGCCTCGAGTCCCGAGATCACGACGACTGCAGGCTTGGGAGACGAGCGGAAGCGCCACATCTACCAGGAAAGCTTCGGGTTGGTTGCTGACGGCCCCCTAGAGATGCGCCGAGTTGCGCGGGAATGCGTGCGCGACAATGTCGACAACATGAAGATCAACATTTCGGGCGATGAGTTCGTTTCTTTCGCAAGGGCTGAAGTCACGCCTCTGGAAGATGATGAACTCGCCGCTTTCATGGCTGTAGCCCGGAAATACGGGAAGACGGTTGCGGCACACGCCCGGTCTTCAGAGTCCGTCAAAATGGCAGTGCGTCACGGGGTTGATTGCATCTATCACTGCGATTTCGCCGATGAGGAAGCGTTGGACATGCTCGAAGAAGCTAAGGATCGCGTCATCCTTGGCCCCGCCTTTGGTCTTGTTCACAACGCCACCCGCGAAGGTGAGGTGGTAGGTATCACAAAAGAAGTCGCCGAAGAACTGAATTTGTTTCGCAAATTCGACGCAACCTGCGCCACCTATCATGAGATCCGAAAGCGCGGTCTGCGCGTGGCGGTCGGTGGAGACTACGGTTTCGCGGTTACTCCGATGGGCCAAAACGCTCGCGATATCGAACATTTCGTGCGCTATTTCGGATATTCGCCCGTCGAAGCGTTGCGCTGTGCCACGCATGTTGGCGCACAGCTGATGCAGATGGAGGACCAGATCGGTCAGGTCAAAGAGGGCTTTTTGGCTGACCTTCTGCTGGTTAAAGGCGACGCAACCAAGGACGTGAGCCTGGTTCAGCACCAGGGCAACCTGTCGATGATCATGAAAGACGGGGTGATGTTCAAAGATCCCCGGACTGGGATCAATGCAGGCGGCTTGATCCGCGCTGCCGAATAAAATCAATACGTTAGGGAGGAAACGCATGCGTATTTTGAAAACCGCGGCAGCCGCCGCGACTCTGGGGCTGTTTGCCGGATCGGCGATGGCGGATGGATATCAAGGGGTGCCACGCACCTTTCTGTGGAACCCGGGCGCGTCGGAAATCTATGACGCAGCTGAGTACAAGAAAGAGGGGCCTTATACGATTGGCTTCTCGAACGCCTCGATCTCGAATCCGTGGCGCGTGGCGATGTTGCATGGTATCGAAGCGGCAGCCGAGCGGAACGCCGACAAGTTGAGCCGCTTTATCATCACCGACGCCAATGACGATCCCAGCAAACAGGCCGCCGATGTACAGGACTTGATTGCGCAAGGCGTTGACATCCTGTTGATCTCACCTGCTACGGCCGAGGCGATGGACCCGGTTATCCGTCGTGCCAAACGTCAGGGCATCCCGGTGGTTCTGGTCGATCGCTCGGTACCATCGGATGAAAACTTCATCAGCTTCGTAACTGCATCGGATCAAGCACTTGGCCGCATTTCTGCGCAGTGGTTGGCTGAAAAGCTGGACGGTAAAGGCAAAGTCGTGATGCTGGGCGGTCTGGCAGGCGCATCCCCAGCCGAGGCACGCATTCAGGCCGCAATGGAAGTGTTCAACCAGTTCCCCGAGCTGGAGGTTCTGGAAACCCAATACACCAGCTGGTCGCCTGCCAATGGCAAGACCATCATGTCCGCGTTGATCCAAAAATATGGTGATGAGATTTCGGGTGTCTGGGCGGATTCGGGTCTGCAAGGCTCGGGCTCGATTGAAGCCTTCTTGGCCGCTGGATACGAGGCCGGATCCATCCCGCCGCATACCGGTGGTGACTTCAACGCGATGTATCAGCTGTCGGTGAACAACGATGTGCCGATGGTTGGCATCGACTATCCGCCAGCGATGGGTGCGCGCGCGTTTGAGATTCTGTTCGACGTGCTCGACGGGAAGGGCATTCCGAAGCGGATCGAAGTAAACCAACAGGTTGTTGTGTCTGAAGGCCATGAAACCCCATCCGTGCAGGCGGATGTGTTCGTCGCGGATTACGCGCTGATGGACAAGCCGGGCTCGGTCATCATGTCCTCGGGCGTTGGAGCTGACTATGACCCAGCCACCTTCTCGGCAGTCTATCCCAAGTAAACGGGATCAACGCAGGCAGGGGCGGCACCGCATCGCCCCGCCACCACGGGAGGAGAAAACAATGGCACAGCCATTTTTGGCCGCACGCGGCCTCAGCAAGTCATTTGGCCCCAACGAAGTGCTCAAAGGGATTGAGTTCGAAGTTCATGGCCACCATTCAGTCGCACTATGCGGTGAGAATGGAGCCGGGAAATCGACCCTGATCAAGCTGCTGACCGGGCTTTATACACCGACCGGCGGGCATGTGGAATTCGAGGGCCGTGAAGCGGGTTGGTCTGATCCGCGCCAGAGCCTGAACGCTGGAATTGCGGTTGTGCATCAGGAATTTTCGGTTCTGGGCGCGCTGTCGATTGCCGAGAACATTTATCTGGGGTCTGAGCCACGCACCAAATTTGGCCTCATTGATCGCAAGGCATTGAAGCGCAACGCGCAGGCGTTGCTGGACGATCTGGGGATTTCTCTGAACCCCGACGATCTGGTCGAAACCCTGTCCGTTGCCGATAAGCAAATGGTTGAGATTGCAAAGGCGCTGCGGGTTGAAGCCAAGGTTCTGATACTGGACGAACCTACAGCCGTGCTGAGCCAGAACGAGACCAAGCACCTGTTCCGCATCATCAACGACCTGCGGGAACGAGGGATGGGGTTGGTTTACGTCTCGCACCGTCTGGACGAGATTTTTGAGATTTGCACCGATATCACGGTGATCAAGGACGGGGTCGTGACCTCGAAAGGGCCGACCTCGGATTACACCCATGACAGTGTGATTGCTGCCATGGTGGGGCGCGAGCTTGGTGACCTCTTCCCGCACAAGGCCGCGAACCCAACGGCGGGTGAGAAGGTGCTGGAGGTGGACAACCTAATTGTGGCTCCGCACCTTCCGCCCGCCAAACTGGACGTCCACGCCGGTGAGATCGTCGGGCTCGCGGGTCTGGTCGGCTCGGGTCGGACTGAACTGGCGCTGGCTCTGTTCGGTGCTGCCCCCTCGACCGGTGATGTTACCCTGATGGGCGAGCCGATGCCCCATCGCGATCCGGCGGGTTGTATCGAGGCGGGTATTCTGATGCTGACGGAATCCCGCAAGGATGACGGGTTGTTCCTGAACTCCTCGGTTGCGCGGAACTTTGCGGCGACAACGCCCGGTTTTGGCGTGCATCACAACGCCATTCCGCCGGGGCATGAAGAGCGCCGCGCAGTCATTCTGAAAGACCGCCGCGGCGTGGTGGTTGACCACGTGGGCCTGCCGATCTCGGCGCTGTCGGGCGGAAATCAACAAAAGGTCCTGATCGCGCGTTTGCTTGAGAACCGACCGAAGCTGTTGATCCTCGACGAGCCGACCCGGGGCGTCGATGTCGGCGCAAAATCCGAGATCTACAAAACCCTGCGTGAATTAGCGGACGAAGGCATGGCCCTATTGGTGATCTCATCGGAACTGATCGAGATCGTGGGGCTGTGTGACCGCGTTCATGTCATGCGCGACGGAGAGTTGGCGAAAGAGTTGGTCGGAGACGAGATCACTGAAGAGGCGATCATCACTGTGGCCGCTGCCGAAACCTCAACCCATCACGGAGTAGCAGCATGAGCACGATCGCCCGCGCTACACGCGCCCAGCCTGTTCATCTGGTCGTTGTCGCCCTAATTACCATTGTCTTCGTGATTGGCATTTCGGCTTCGGACCGTTTCGCAACCCCGCTCAACATGGCCAATGTGCAGGATCAGATGGTTGCCCTTGCGATTGTCGCTTTGGCACAAACCATCGTCATTCTTTCCGGCGGCATCGACCTCAGCTATGCCGGAGCACTGAGTTTCCTTTGCGTGGTGTTTGCCGCCATTGCCGGAGATACGACGGGGACCCTATTGCTGGCGATGGCCGCGGTCGTTGCACTCGGCATCCTCATTGGCATGATTAACGGAGGTATCACGGCCTATGTCGGCGTACACCCACTGATCACCACGC
Organism: Ruegeria sp. BHSB064; assembly: GCF_059613205.1. NCBI lineage: Bacteria > Pseudomonadati > Pseudomonadota > Alphaproteobacteria > Rhodobacterales > Roseobacteraceae > Ruegeria > Ruegeria sp. BHSB064. The sequence goes on along the minus strand of NZ_JBXWSB010000043.1, from coordinate 28,794 downwards.
TGGGTACCTCGACGATTCTGGCAGGCGCTGCGCTATTGATCACCCGACAGCCGTCGGGCTCGGTTCCGCTGTTCTTTGAGGATTTTACCTATGGCCGCCTTGGCGTGATGCCCTATGGCATGATGTTCGTCATCGCGCTGTATTTGCTGATCGGGTTCATGCTGTGGCGCACGACCTTTGGCACCCGCATATATGCCATTGGCGATAACGAGGCCGCTGCCGCCGTATCTGGCCTGCCGGTTAAACAGACCAAAGTTGTGATCTACGCTCTGTCCGGTCTGCTTTGCGGCGTAGCTGCGATGTACATGACCGGGCGTTTTGGCGTCGGAGACCCGCGCGCAGGCGTTGGGTTCGATCTGCGCTCGATCACACCGGTGATTGTTGGCGGCACGTTGCTGGCCGGAGGCAAGGGCGGTGTTCTGGGAACCGCGCTGGCTGTGATCCTGCTTGCGTTCCTGGCGAATGTTCTGAATTTCATGAATATTTCCAGCTACTACCAGTGGATCGCCGAAGGTCTGATCATCATCGCCGCCGTTTCATTCTTTGCAGGAAAGGGCAAGTCATGACCGCGACCGCCACCAACCCTGAAAAAGCCAAACCCAACCGCAATACGGTGCGCGCGACCCAACGGCGAGAGCTGCTGATCCTGCTGGGTTTCCTCGCCGTGATCTGGGCGGTAACAACAGCCTTGTCTCCTCGGTTCCTGACACCTGCGAACCTGAAAGACATTCTGATCCAGGCCGCGCCGCTGGGCTTTGTGGTCATTGGTCAGATGATCGTCATTATCGTCCGCGGTCTAGATCTGTCGGTCGCTTCGATTATGGCAACGGTTGCAGTTCTATCGACCTCATTGATCGACTCGACGCCGGTGATCTTCATCGTGGGTTTGTTGTTGGGCGCGTTCATTGGCGCTATTAATGGTTACCTTGTGGCTTTTCGAAAGGTGACCCCGTTCCTTGCGACTCTTGCCACCATGATCGTGCTTCAAGGTGTTCGCTTTGCCTACACCAAAGGCGCGCCGGGCGGGACATTGCCGGACACTTTCCGTTGGCTCGCAACGGGCGACATTTTTGGCGTCCCTGTTGCGCTGATCGCCTTGGCTATCGTGGGTTTCGGGATGCACTGGCTGCTGGAAAGAACCGTATTTGGCCGTCGCCTGAAACTCTACGGAGACAGCCCGGAAGCCGCGTACATGACCGGTGCGCCAACCCGCCTGTTGGTTGTTATGGCCTTTGTCATCTCGGGCGTGCTGGCTGCTATCGCGGGGCTGTTCCTTGTTGGCTATGTCGGCATCGTCGATAACTGGACGGGCCGCGGGTATGAGCTGGACAGTATCGCAGCAGCCGTAATCGGCGGCGCGGCACTGTCGGGTGGCAAAGGCTCGGTGCCTGGCGTGTTACTGGCGGCGCTGATCCTGGTATCTTTGTTCAACATCGTCGTCATCCTTGGCTTGTCGATCGAGTTGCAGTTGGTGATCAAGGGTACTCTGATTATCCTCGCCGCAGCCGTTTACATGAAACGGTCGCAGAGCTGATCGGGAAGGCGCCCATGTCTCAGGATGACAAATCAAACGTGCAGCGCATCGCGGCGATCCTGAAAGGGTTCGACGCACGAAACACCCCGCGTCGCACGCATGACATCCTAGAAGATCTGGGCGTTACCCGTTCCACTGGTTTTGGTCTTCTACGGGCGATGGTGGCGACAGGCTGGCTGGAACGCTTCGACCATGGGTTTCTCAGGTTGGGACCAAAGGCCCGGCAGATGATTTTTGCCGCGCTGGAGGTGCCTGAACCCTCGGAAGTGAAAAAGCTGTCGGCGCGACCGGGTGGTCAGGGATACGGAACGCTGGGCAATATTCCTGATTTGGAGTGGGACCCGACGCTGGTGCGGACTGTCGATGCCAGCCAATATCAGCGCGCAGCACCATACCGCATCGGTTTTTCCAACGCCTCCACAAGCAACGCCTGGCGCCGCGCCATGCTGCAAAGTTTGTTTTACGCGGAACGGATTGCGCAATCGCAGATCGAAGCGCTGATCGTGTTGGATGCGCAGGATGATCCCGCTTTGCAGCTTGCCCAGATAGATGAGCTTGTAGGGCAGGGGATTGACCTGCTGCTGATATCCATCACTTCGGTCAACGACAAGGCCCTCAGCGATCGTCTCGGAGAGCTTGCCGCTGAGGGCTTGCCGATTGTTGCGATTGACCGCCGGCCAAATGACAGGTCTTCGCTTGTTTCATTTGTCACGGCATCGGACAACAGGATCGGACGTATAAGCGCCCTGTGGATGGCCGAAACTCTGTCGGGTCAGGGTCGGGTGTGGATGCTGAGCGGGCTGGACGGGGCCAGCCCGGCGCTGAGACGACAACAGGCCGCGCTTGCAGTGTTCTCGGAGTTTCCGGGCATCAGGGTTGAAAACGTCAGCTATACCGACTGGACCGAAGCAGGTGGGTATGACGCCATCGACAAGGTGCTGGCCGAGGCACGCCGACCGCCGGACGGGGTCTGGTGTGACAGTGGTCTGCAAGGGGTGGGTTCAGTCAAACGGTTCCTGGATGGCGGCTTTGATATCCCGGCTCACACCGGCGGGGACCTGAATGAGATGTACAAACTGTGCCTGCATCACAAGGCGCCGATGGCTGCACTGGACTACCCGGCCAGTATGGGCGCGCGGGCGCTGGGGCTGGCACTGGATATTCTTGCCGGAAACACCGTTCCGCAGCGCGTAGAAGAGCCCGTTCAGATCGTTTTGCCGCGAGGATTGGAAACACCCTCGGTCAAGGCCGATGGCTGGGCTGAACTGCATGTCGCCTGGGATTTGCCAGATGATGCCATTCTCTCGCAAGGTCCAGCCTTGCGCCTGGAAAAACGATCCATCAAAGGGAGCGCTACAGCATGACCCAATCCGCCTATGAACGTGCAATTGACGTCTTCCAGGCCCTACTGAACGCACCCGCACATGAAGCGCATGGCTCTCCGGCGGGGTTGATCCGGGCGGCAGGGTTGCCTGCCAGCAGTGGTTACCGGCACACCGCGACGCTTGAAGCAGAAGGAATGCTGCGTCGGGACGCACAGGGTTGTTATCTGCCCGGCATGTCTGCCATACGGATTGGTCTGCAAGGGTTCGGCGTCGGTCGTCTGGCACCGTTGGTTCAGCCTATCCTGCTGCAATTGCGCCAAAGTTCTCAGATGACATCGTTTCTGGCCATGGCACAGGATCTGGAACTGCATATGGGTCCGCATTCGGTCGGGCGTGAGACACGCGCGACGCCCTTGCAGCGTTCTTACGGGTTCGAGACCATTCCGGAATTCACGATCGGTCAGGTCACGGAAACTAGCTTGCGCTGGTTCGAAGGTCGCGTCGCACGTCGCACCAACGTCGCCCTGATCCCAGTCGAAAGCACGGCCAGCAGCATTGCCGTTGTCGGCTTGGTTCTGAATTCCACACGCGGTGCTACCGATTTGCAAAACCGTGCGTTGCGCCAGGCTTACGGACAAATCGCGAAGAAAGAGGTTTAGCCATGCAGGCCTTCTGGGACAGCCAGCTCAAATTCTCTGAGGTCATTCCCGGTTTCGCCGAAGCGTTGGACCGTATGGCGCGGGACAGCGACGCTGTAGCTCAACAATGCTTGTTTACACGTACGGCTTACGGAGACCATCCGCGCCAATGGGTTGAATGGACCGAAGGCACAGGTTCAAACTCGGTTTTGCCTGTCATCATTCACGGTGGCTATTGGCGGGCGCTAGAGGCCGAGGCGCATCGTTTCATGGTTCCCGCGTTTCTGTCAGCGGGGGCCAGCGTGGCCAATATCGAATACCGCCTGATGCCGGAGGTTCGGTTGGCCGATGTCGTGGCAGATACCAAAACAGCCTTGCACAAACTGGCCGAGGTGTTCTCCGAGATGCGGTTCGTCCTGATTGGCCATTCCGCCGGTGCGCATCTGGCGCTATCGGCCTTGACCGACGACGCTCTGGCCGCGCGAACGCTGGGTGTTCTGTCACTCAGCGGGGTTTATGATCTGGCCCCCGTGCGCCTGTCTTTTCTGCAATCGGAACTTGGGCTGACTGCGGAAGAGGTGGCAGAATTCACGCTATCCGCGCACGCAAACCGACCACCTGTCCTCTACATAAATGGCAGCTCCGAAACCCCCGAATATCTGCGGGGCGGCGCGTTGATGGCGCAATCCGAAAACGCTGATTGGCACATGATCACCGACGCAGACCACATGTCTCTGACCTGGGCCGCCTGCGATCAGGCCGATCAGCTTTTGTCCAAACTTTATTCTTTGGGAAAAACCAAATGACACTGAACTTACCTGACACCGGAACGTTCGTCGGCCGTATCTGGCTGCCGCAGACTCAAGGCCCTGCGGTGGTGGCGCGGCGGGGTGATCGTCTGGTCGACATCACCTCGTCACGGACCCCAACGATGCAGGCGCTTCTGGAACTGGACGATCCGGCCGTTGTGGCAAAGGCGGCGGATGGCGTGGATGTCGACAGCATCGACGAAGTATCGGCCAATTCAACAGAAGCGCCCGATCCATCCAGACCGTATTTCCTTGCACCATCCGATCTGCAACCGATCAAGGCCTGCGGCGTGACTTTCGTATCATCGATGTTGGAACGTGTGATCGAGGAAAAAGCCAAGGGTGACCCGGCCAAGGCGGACGCCATTCGCGCCCGCTGTACCGAGATTCTGGGCGACAGCCTGCGGGATGTGGTGCCGGGCTCGGACAAGGCAATGGCGTTGAAAGAGGCTCTGATCGCCGAGGATGTTTGGTCGCAATACCTTGAAGTTGGTATCGGCCCGGATGCTGAGGTATTTACCAAATCGCAAGCCATGTCAGCGGTAGGCTTCGGCGCGAGCGTCGGGTTGCACCCGATCTCGACATGGAACAATCCCGAACCCGAGGTCGTTCTGGCCGTCGATAGTGCTGCTCGTATCAAGGGCGCGACACTGGGTAACGATGTGAATCTGCGGGATGTCGAGGGGCGCTCGGCGCTGTTGTTGGGAAAGGCCAAGGACAACAACGCGTCTTGTGCCATAGGTCCGATGTTGCGGCTGTTTGACGACAGCTTCGGGATGGATGACGTCCGACAGGCCGAACTGACACTGAAAGTAACCGGCGAAGAAGGGTTCGAAATGTACGGAACCAGCTCGATGGCCGAAATCAGCCGTGACCCGGAAAATCTGGTTGGTCAGGCGCGTGGTGCGCATCATCAATACCCGGATGGTTTTTTTCTTATGCTGGGCACGTTGTTTGCACCGACACAAGACCGCGATACGCCCGGCGGGGGCTTTACCCACAAGATGGGTGATCTGGTTGAAATATCGAACCCGGCGCTCGGACGGTTGGTCAATACGGTGCGCTTGTCCACTGAATGCCCGCCCTGGACCTTTGGCACCAGCGCGCTGATGAAAAACCTTGCCGCGCGCAACCTGATCTGAGGAATTTGACATGAACGGACACAGCCTGATTGCCGGAGAGTGGATGGCAGGCAACAGCAGCTTTCAGTCTTCCCCCGCAACCGGAACGCCCAGGACCTATTCGGCCGGTACGCCGGAACTGGTTGCGCGGGTCTGCGCTGCAGCCGAGGATGCCTTCTGGTCCTATGGGTATTCAACACGTGAAGACCGTGCTGTTTTTCTGGAGCGGATCGCTGACGAGATCGAAAAGCGTGGAGCAGATATTACCGAAATCGGCTGCGCGGAAACCGGTCTGCCAGCGCCTCGGATGGAAGGTGAGCGGGGGCGGACCACTGGGCAGTTGCGCCTGTTTGCAAGCCATATCCGCGATGGTGCGTATCTGGATTATCGCCACGACGCGGCCTTGCCCGATCGCCAGCCATTGCCGCGCCCGGATCTGAAAATGGTGCAGCGCCCTATTGGTCCGGTGGCGGTTTTCGGCGCGTCAAATTTTCCGTTGGCCTTTTCGACCGCGGGCGGGGACACCGCAGCCGCGCTGGCGGCAGGATGCCCCGTGGTGGTCAAAGGTCACCCGGCGCATCCCGGCACGGGCGAGATCGTGGCTGAAGCCATTGACGCGGCCAGACAGGCTCTGGGCTTGCATCCGGGGGTGTTCAGCTTTGTTCAGGATGGCGGCGTTGCTGTCGGTGGCGCGCTGGTACAGAACCCTTTCATCAAAGCTGTTGGCTTCACCGGGTCCCTGCGCGGAGGACGCGCTTTGTTCGACCTCTGCGCCGCCCGCGAAGAACCAATCCCGTTCTTCGGCGAGCTGGGCTCGGTCAATCCTATGTTTCTACTGCCTGCTGCCCTGAAATCCCGTGGGGCAGAAATTGCCCAAGGCTGGGCGGCCTCGCTGACGATGGGCGCAGGCCAGTTCTGTACCAATCCGGGCTTGGCCATAGTGCCAGACGGCCCCGACGCCCAAACCTTTATCACCGGGGCCGCCGAGGCGATACAGGCTGCCGCCTCTCAGACCATGCTGACAGACGGTATTGCCCAAGCGTTCCGCGATGGTCGTGATCGCATCGCGTCAGCGCCCGATGTCACAACATTAGTGTCCGGAACAGCCGAAAACCGGGACGCGAGTGCCTTTCTCTATCAGGTCTCGGCTGAAGCCTTTGAGGCCAACCCGGACTTATCGCACGAGGTTTTCGGGCCGCTGGGACTTGTCGTCGTCGCCAGGGATGCCGACGCCTTCACTACTATCGCACGGACGTTGGAGGGTCAGTTGACCGCGACCGTGCACATGGATTCCGCAGACGTCCCACATGCGTCGATCTTGCTGCCTATACTCGAGCGTAAGGCCGGGCGCGTTTTGTTCAATGGTTTTCCCACCGGGGTCGAAGTTGCAGACAGCATGGTGCATGGCGGCCCCTATCCGGCATCGACAAATTTTGGAGCGACCAGCGTAGGAACACTGTCGATTCGTCGATTTTTGCGACCCGTTTGCTACCAGAATGTACCTGAGGAGATCAGCATAGACATTTGACGCCTTTCGGGTGAGCGGCTGTTGGGTCGCTTTTGCAAAAACGCCTTGCACGGCTCAGCGAGCAGGTCACTTAACAAATTGAAGTCAAATATGGTTAAACGCCCATTCGTTGTAGCCCTGCTCTCCCCTGTACCAAAGTACATTGTCAGCCTCAGACTCTCCGTGGTTCCATCGCTGTTTGACACCTTGGCCCATTGCCATACGGACAAGAGCACGCCGCTTTTGGCTAAGGACAATGTCTTGAATTAGTTCGGCTTCATTCCATTTCTCAGCGACTTCTCGGATGAAGACATCGACCAATTCGCGATGGCTCTCTGAGCCCACGAGATTTGTCCTCTCGTTCGGGTCATTCAGAAGATCAAAAAGCATGATACCGTCATGGGACGAGGAGATAAACTTGAAGTATCCTCGGCGGATCATGAACATCGGAACCTTAGTCGCCTCGGCCAAATACTCGGCATAGACCGCGCGTTCCGACGGCGAATTACCCCTGTCTGCGAGTGCCAACAGATCCACGCCTTCCAACGGTTCTACAGCGTTCTCAACCTCGGCAATTGTGTTCAGGGTCGGGACGATATCGACAAGAGACGTCAACTCCTGAACCCGTTTTGGCGCGATGCCGGGGCCAGCGATGATCAGAGGAATGCGCAAGGACTTTTCAAAGAAATGCTTTTTAAACCACATGCCACGTTCACCCAGCATCTCACCATGATCCGAAGTGAAAATGATCACGGTGTTCTGATCCGCACCGGTTGCACGCAAGGCATCCATGATCCGGGTCATCAGGCTGTCAATATAGCTGATCGATCCATAGTAGGCGCGGATGGCGCGGGCCACGTCCTCGTCACTGAACTGAATGCCCAACATGCCAAAATCCTTAAGCAGACGGACAGAGTGAGGATCGTGCTCATTTTCTGACAAAGCCCCGACAGCGGGCATCGGAATGTCTTTTCCTTCGTACAGGTCCCAGAATTCCTTTTGGCACAGATAGGGTTCATGCGGATGGGTGTAAGACACCTGCAGAAAGAATGGACGTTTGTCGTCACCGCGCGCAATGTCGAAAATATGTTGTATCGCCTTGAACGTAACCTCTTCATCATAGTCGATCTGGACCGACCGCTCGCAGATCCCGGCGATGCGCACGGCCCGGGGATCGTTGGTGTCGCGCTTGCCCTCGTTTTCCCAATTGGGAACCCAGGCGAAATCACCCGGATACAGGTCTGCTGTCAGGCGCTTTTCAAACCCGTGGAACTGATCAGGGCCGATGAAATGCATCTTGCCGGACAGGGCCGTTTGATAGCCCGCTGCGCGCAGGTAATGCGCATAGGTCGGGATTTCGGCCGAAAACTCTGCTGCATTGTCATAAGCGCCAACTTTCGACGCCAGCTGCCCTGTTGCCATCGAAAAGCGGGATGGTGCACAAAGCGGATAGTTACAATAGGCGGTCTCGAACACGACGCCACGCGCGGCCAGATCATCGATGGTCGGGGTGTGGCAGATTATGTCTCCGTAGGCGCGCAGGGCCGAGGCCGTCAGCTGATCGACCTGAAAGAAAAGGATATTCGGGCGAGAGTCGGTCATGTCACCCCCGTCCCATCAAGTTGCGGACATAGCCCACCGGGCCGGTTTCGTACCATTTCTTATGACCACGCTCACGCGACGAAATGCCAAAGCTTTGCGATACACGGTCAATGACGATAGCCAGAAACACGATGCCCAACCCGCCAACAGTCGCCAGACCCATATCGAGACGCCCGATGCCGCGCAGAACCATCTGGCCCAACCCGGTCACGGAAATCATCGAAGACACCACAACCATGCTCAGCGCCATCATGATGGTCTGGTTCACGCCGGCCATGATCGTCGGCATCGCCAACGGCAACTCTACCTTATAAAGCGTTTGCCGGTTTGAGGCTCCAAAAGCACGCGCGGCCTCGACCATATCCCCGCGAACCTGTCGGATGCCCAGGTTGGTCAGGCGCACCACCGGCGGCAAGGCGTAGATGAAGGTCACGATCACGCCGGAGACATTGCCGATCGAAAACAGCATGACGATAGGCACCAGATAGACAAAGGACGGGATCGTTTGCATTAGATCAAGCATGGGCTGCAGGACCGTCCAGAACCGATCGTTCTTGGCCGAATACACACCCAGCGGAATGCCAATCAGTGAACAGAACACAACGCATGTCAGAACGATGGACAGGGTGGTCATGCTTTCTTCCCATGCACCCATCAGACCAATGGCAAGCATGCAGGCCGCCGAGATCAGGCCGAGGCGGCGACCGCCCGCCTGCCAGGCCACCAAAATGATCAACGCCAATACCAGCAGATCAGGCGCCTGGGTCAGTGCGTCCTCCAATCCGGTCAGAACGATTTCAAACGGCACCTTGATCGCTTGAAAAATGAAGCGGAAATTGGTCACCACCCATTGCAGGAAGGTTTCGACCCAAGTGCCGACGGGGATCCATTCGGTGTCAAAAATGTTCCAGATATCCATGATTTCGCCTTTTACCCGCGCAACGCGGTCAACGCGTCTATGATGGTGATCTGCCCGACAGAAGCCTGATCCGGACTAACGACGGTGACCGGAGACTGGTCCTCCATGAATAGATCAATAATCTCGCCCAGTTCAGCGTCGACGCGCACGGTTTTTTCAGTGGCCTCCCGCCCGTCCAGCGGTTCCATGATGGTTTCAGCCCTGACCAGCGCGACTCGACTGATGCCCTTCACAAACTCGGCGACGTAGTCATCTTTGGGGCTGGTGACAATTTCTTCGGGGGTACCAATCTGAACGATCTCACCATCGTTCATGATGGCGATGTGATCTCCCATCCGGATGGCTTCATCCAGATCATGGGTTATGAACAGTGTGGTTTTGTGCATATGCGCCGACAGGTTCAGGAACTGGTCCTGCAATTGGCGACGGATCAGAGGATCAAGCGCCGAGAATGGCTCGTCCATCAACAGGATTTCTGGGTCGGCCGCCAATGCGCGGGCCAGACCGACACGTTGCTGCATGCCGCCCGAAAGCTGATCGGGGTAGTGATCAATCCAGCCGCCAAGATCCATGGCTTCGAGCGCTTTGACTGCCGCCTCTCGCCGTGTTTGCAAATCAATGCCGCGGACTTCGAGCCCGAAACCGACATTTTCGCCCAAGGTTCGATGAGGCCACAGCGCCATATGCTGAAAGACCATGCCAATCGTTTCAGCCCGCAATTGGCGCAGTTCTTCTTCGCCCATCGTGTCCACCCGCTGACCGGCAACATGAATTTGGCCCGACGTCGGTTCAATCAACCTGTTGACATGGCGCACAAGGGTGGACTTGCCTGAACCTGACAGTCCCATGATGCAGAAAATCTCGCCCTTCCGGACGCTGAAACTCGCATCCCGAACGCCAAGAACGCAGCCAAATCTGTCTCTCACGTCCTCTTTCGACAGCCCCTCAGCCAGGACCGCCTTCATGGCTTCGTCCGAGCGGTTGCCGTAGATTTTCCAGAGGTCACGACATTCGATCTGTGCATCAGCCATTGTCTTGTTCCTTCAAAAAAACCGGAGCGGCTATGAAAGCCGCCCCAAAGTCTTCGGGGAGAGTTAGTTTGCAGCGGCTGCGGCCTCGGCCACCCAACCGTCAAATTGCGCTTGGTTTTCGGCAATCCAATCGGCGGCGTGGCGTTGGAAGTCCTCCAACGTGTTTTCGCCATCGCGCAGTTTCACCTGCGCTGCGTTGACGGCGCTGATCGGGATGTCGACGAGTTCAAAGAACTTCGCGGCTGCAGGGTTGTCTTCAAGGAATTCATTGTTTGCAACGATATAGACGTCGTTCACAGCAAAACCCGCGTCCATTTCACCGTCCTGCTGAACACCGATCTGCACCACATCTTCTCCGGGCACCAGAACGTCACTGATCCAGTTTGGCGTCCAGGTGTAATACAGGATGGCGCCGCCTTCGTTGTACCGTGTAATGGTGTCCGCCATGATCGCAAAATAGCTACCTTGATCGTGTTGAACGGTGTCGCGCAGGTTCAAATTGTCCAGGTGATCCTCGATCGCGATCTCGCAGCCCCAACCCGGATTGCAACCCGACAGGTTGGCGCGGCCATCACCATCTGCATCAAACAGGGCCGCAACTGCAGGGTCGGAAAACTGTTGCACGCTGGTTATGCCGTTCGCCTCGGCGGTCTTCTTGTCGATAAAGAACCCTTGGCCCGCACCGGTTATTCCAGCCTTTACGCGCGTCATGGTGCTTTCGCCGCCGGACTTGTCAAAAAAGTCGTTATGCAGCGGCTTCCAGTGATTGAATGTGTAATCGGCGTCACCTGAAGCAACAGCCAAATGAACTGCGGGGAAATCGGCTTCCAGAGTTTCTTCAACGTTGTAACCCAAAGCCTCCAAACCCTGCTGCACGACCATATGCTGAAACCATGCGTTGGCGGGCGATCCCTTGATAGGTGAGACATCAACACCAGCGCCGGGCTGATCTGCGGCGAATGCCGGAAATCCAAGAACGGTCACTATCGCCGTAGTGCGCGCAAGATTGGAGAAGTTTTTCATGTTTTCCTCCCTGAAAATTATGAAGGCCTGTCTGGCCGGGTTCTCCTCTTGCGGTAATTTTTTGTGATCTGAACGCAGTTGTGAAGTTCCAAAATACCATCCAGTTTGTTAACCAATATGTTATGGCAAACTTACGCAAAACTCTTACAAAGCTGCCGCATTTGATAACCTTCGAAGCGGCATGCAGAAATTCCAACTTTACACGTGCGGCAGAGGAGCTGGGTGTCACGCGTGTGTCGGTCAGCCGCCAGATTGCCGAGCTTGAACAAGCGCTTGGTACGACGCTGTTTGTCAGGGACCACCGAAAAGTATCTTTGACCTTGGCTGGACGGGTTTTGGAGGCTGAGGTGGCTCCGGCCTTGCATCAGATTGCAAACGCCGTTCTGAATGTCTCAAAGACGTCAGGTGATACTCCACTGACCGTAACCACGACGACTGCCTTTGCGACCTACTGGCTCATGCCGCGTATGGTGGACTTCAGCAATCAGTTCCCGGAGGTCGAACTGAACCTCGTCGTTACCGATCGCAAATTGGACCTTGCCGCCGAAAGCGTCGATGTTGCGATCCGCTATTCCAAAGAAAAACCAACTGGAGGTAACGTGATTCCGCTGTTGCGAGAGCGCATTTTTCCAGTTATGAGCCCAAGATATTCCCGCAACACCTCTCTTTCAGAACCCGTGGATCTGATGAAGGAGAATTTGCTTCACCTGTCTGGTATCTATCGTCCCGGGGCGCGCTGGCCACATTGGTTCAAAGCCAATGATCTGGTGCTGCCAGCCGAATCCAGCGGCGTGGCTTTGAATACCTACATCAACATGCTGCAAGCCGCGATCGCCGGACAAGGTATCGCATTGGCAGGAAACCCATTGGTCGACCCGTATCTTGCTGACGGAACTCTGATCAAACTGGATGGCTTCTTGGAAATCGAGCGGGACTATTTCTATTTGATCAACACAGCTGCAGACAGGGAAGACACAAAAAAGTTCTGCAGTTGGATAATTGATCAGGCAACTCAGCTAAAGGATCCGCCAATATTACAGTAGAAAGTGCACGTCGTGCTCTAAATCAGTTCGAAATATTGCGCCTGCAGCTAACGTCTTCTTTGACGGACGCATCGACGCATTAGGACTCATGAGCCAACGACAGCTTTGGGCCGCGCTTATCAAATTGCACATATTGGAGTAGTCTTTTCCGATAGCGTATCCGGGTTTGAAATCGAAGATGGAAAAAGTACTGGGGTTTGGTGGGTTTTTCTTCAGGGCAGATGAGCCTGCAACTTTGGCAACTTGGTATCGTGACAATTTGGGCATTGACCTTGTACCAAACGACTATGAAACACCGTGTTGGACGCAGGAAGCAGGCGAGACTGTATTCGCCCCGTTCGAGAAGGTGACAGAGTATTTCGGGAACCAAGAAAAGGCATTTATGCTGAATTTTCGTGTTCGCGACATTGAGAAAATGATCGCGCAACTCGAATCTAAGGGTGTTGACGTCCGTCGCGATCCAGATTCGCCTTATCCAAATGGCAAGTTTGCGTGGCTCAATGATCCAGAAGGAAACCCAATTGAGCTTTGGGAACCCACCTAGCATTCGATTAGGGTCTATGGGTTCCAAGTGACTATCTTACGACCTTGCATTGTGGACCGGTTGTCGGATTTGCATGTCCTCGCGCGTCCTTGCACCATGTGAATGAAGCATGGAGATGATGATGATATACACAATCACGATTTATGGGGAGCCAGGTGTGTTCGAAGCTCTGCCCAAGGAACGCCAGGACGAAGTGATGTCAGGCCATGGCGCACTGCAATCGGTGTTATCAGAGCGCGGGGAGTTCGTGTCGATGAAGCTGATGCCGCCGACTTCTGCCGTGATGGTCGAGCCCGCTTCAACCGAGGGCGCGGCGCCCCTGATCACCGACGGCCCGTTTGCAGAGACAAAGGAGAGTTTCCTTGGGTTTTATGCGGCCGATTTCAAAGATCTTGATGAAGCACTTGAATATGCAAAGATGATCTCTTCTCCCGTCGCCCGCCTTGAGGTGCGACCTGTTGCCTGGGCGGGTGGCGTGATTTCGTCGGAATAGATCATGTCGGATTGGCTTGAGGCCACTTTCACTCTGCACCGCCCACGCGCGATGGCGGCGCTGACCCGCTTGTTTCGGGATTTAGACATGGCGGAAGAGGCCTTTTCTGATGCTTGCCTGAAGGCTCTGGCAGTCTGGCCCAAAGACGGCGCTCCGCGTGACCCGTTAGCGTGGCTCCTAACAACCGCGCGTAACTCCGGCCTGGATCATGTGCGTAAATCACAGCGCCGCGCTGCAATCCTGTCACGCCATGCAGAGGAGTTTCAGCCGATGCCCGCCGAAACGCCGGACCCGGACGAGATGCGCGACGATGTTCTGCGGCTGCTGTTCATCTGCTGCCACCCGGACCTGGACCGACGGGATCAGATTGCCGTTGCCCTGCGCGTGGTTCTGGGGTTGAGCGTGGACCAAATTGCGAGCGGATTTCTGATCAAGCCCAAGACAATGGAACAGCGGATCACCCGTGCTAAAAAAAAGATTGCCAGCAGCCCGGTTGCTTTCGAAACACCCAGCCCGGCTGAGCGGAGTGCGCGCTTGGGTGAAGTTTCCGTGATGGTCTACCTGATGTTCAGCGAAGGGTGGTCGACTTCAACGGGTCCAAATCAAATCAAGCTGACCTTGTGCGAAGAGGCGATCCGACTGGCCCGTCTGCTTGCAGCCTTGTTTCCTGCAATGGGGGAACAGGCCGCCTTGCTGGCGCTTTTGCTTTTTCAACATGCTCGGCGGCGTGCACGCGTTGATGTGGACGGAAAGCTTGTCGCGTTGGACGATCAGGAGCGTAGCCTATGGGATCGTGCGGACATCGCCGAGGCAACAGGCCTTTTGCAAAAGGCCCGGCGGACCGGCCATCATGGTGTTTACATCATTCAGGCTGCAATCGCAGCGACACATGCCCGTGCAGCCTCGGTAGGTGATACCGATTGGGCGTCGATCGAAAGTCACTACGCCGCCCTCTACGCATTACAGCCAACGCCGGTGGTCCGGCTCAACCAGATTGCGGCCCAGGCCAGGCTGCATGGTCCGCACTATGCGCTAAGGGCGATGGAGCCATTGGCACAGGATTTGTCCACGTATCGTTGGTTTCATGCAATGCGCGGTGCGCTATTGCAGGAAACCGGTGACCATCTCACCGCGATTGCCGCGTTTGAAGCCGTGATGGCACTCAACCCAACTGCCCCCGAACGTATTGCGATCACAGAAAAAATTTCGGTTAGCCAAAAAAATTTACGCCGCGTGTAGGGATCGCCGAGTGTCGCGCGTCCTTGGATCAGACCCGCATGTCGCGGGCGTAACCAAGGGAGAAGCACATGAGTATTCTTGATATGACGACAGTCGGAAACTCCGGCTGGATCGGACATTCCGGCCCCGATCAGGGCAAAGCCAAAGCCTTTTATCAAGAGGTGCTGGGCTGGACGATTAACGACATGCCGATGCAGGACGGGTCAAGCTATTCTGCTGCTGTCGTAGGCGAAACGGCAATTGGTGGCTTTTCCCCCGTGCCAGAGGATAACGGCTGTTGGACGATCTTCTTTACCGTGGCCGACGTGGACGCCAGCGTCGCCAAAGCTGAGGCCAAAGGTGCCGTGATTGTACAGCCTACCATGAATATGCCGGGGGTCGGCCGCATGGCCACTCTGACTGACCCGCAAGGGGCACGATTTGCGCTAATCACATATGAGAGCATGGCGTCCTAAGCGCGATTAAAAAGGAGGCGTAACATGGAACAGTTTCCGCAGATCACGCTGGCCTTTACGGCAGTGTTTGTTGTGATGAGCATTCCGATGGCGATTGCCGTTGGCGTGCGCCGCACCAAGACCGGAATTTCTTTGCTTCACGGTGAGGATGAAAGCCTGCTGCGGCTGATGCGGGCACATGGGAACTTCATCGAATATGTCCCGCTTGCCCTGCTGGCCCTTGCGGGCGCAGAGATTGCGGGAACTGCGACCTGGCTGGTCGCTGCCTGTGGTGGTGTGCTGTTGCTTGCGCGCGTCATCCACTATTTCAGCCTGAGTACTTCGGTGAATGGCACAGGGCGTGCGGTCGGGGCGGCGCTGACAACTTTGACCATGCTGGTCCTTGCGCTGGCGATCCTCTGGCAGCTTTGGGTGGCCAGCTGATGCCCGAGGATGAAACACTGAACGCCCGCATTCGAGAGGCTTTGGCCACCCATGTGGGCATTTCCGAAAAGCGGATGATGGGTGGGTTATGCTTCTTTCTGAACGGCAACATGCTTTGCGGTGCGCGGCGGCACCCGGATGGGGTGGGGCGGTTCATGTTCCGGGTCGGCAAGTCAAACGAGAGCGCCGCTCTGAAAAACCCCACGGCCCATGCCGTGATCCACAGAGACCGCAAGCTGGGTGGTTTTGTCCGAGTGGACGAAACAGACTGCAATGGCGCTGCATTGAAGCGTTGGCTGCACCTGTGCCTTGAACACGCCGTGGCGTTGCCCAAGAAAGACTGAACGGAGGATTTCATGGCCCGGTTTGACTGTTTCTCACCTGAAGCGGTTGGCTTCCTGCAAGACCTGAAAGCGAACAACACGAAAGATTGGTTTGCAGCGAACAAAGCGATCTATGAAAACCACTTGAAAGCGCCCAGCAAGCTGTTCGCCGATGACATGGCACTAGCCCTGGGTGCGCTGACCGGACAGGATCACAGCAGCAAAATCTTTCGCATATACCGGGATGTTCGGTTCTCCAAGGACAAGACACCCTACAACGCACATCTGCACTTTGCGTTCACGCCGACAGGGCAGGGGGGTCAACCGCCGATGTGGTTCTTTGGGCTTTCTCCTGAAAAGCTGTCCCTTGGTTGCGGGGTTTTTCAGTATGAGAAAGGATATTTGGACGCATTCCGCGACGCCATGGCGGGTCCCCTCGGGGCAGAGTTGATCCAGACCGCCGCAGAGATGCGAGAACGGAGTTACAAGATCGGCGAGCCGGAGTTGAAGCGCGTCCCGTCCGGTTTTGACAAACACCACCCCCATGAGGAAGCGCTCAGGCGCAAGGGCTTTGCGGTTTGGATGGATGTAAAGCCTCTCGCCTTTGTTCTTGAGCCGAACGTGACGCAACGCACATCTGCCGAGTTCGCCAATTTGACGCCGGTGTTTCAACTGCTGTCGCGGATCGGGTGATCCCTATATTGCGACTGTAGCGAACGGAGCTTTTGTTGGATTGCGGTGCGGCACAAGAGACCACTGGCAATGTCTTCTTTGGACCGTCTGCGAGCCAAGCAGTCTCGCTAAGCCACCGAGATGCTGCGCTGTCTCCAAGGGCGGTTGAGAGCCCTGATACAACACCACGAGAACAAAAAAGTAGGCCAACAACAAACAATATGCTTTGGGCACTGCAAATTTCTTAAGTAGGAGGCAATTTCCGAGGCAGATAGATGTCCCAAGACGCGCTCAGCCATAACTTGCAATAACTAGCTGAAAGTCCCGCATGCCAGGAGCCAAATGTAGCGAGATGATACCCAATGCCCGAGAAGCGAGCAAACGCCTGATCGGACTAAAACGCAAAAGTGGGCTATACCTCGCGCAGGTTCTGATCTGACGTTTGACGGAATCGGCGTTAGATGGTACCTTTTCGATACGCATTTTTTAGTACTTTTTTCCTATGCGCAGTTATTTGCGCGATTTCAAGTTAATGAGTGACATCATTCTTTGAAGGCTAACCTTAGCAAATCGAAGTAAGTTCAAACGTTTAACAGGTCTCGTGACCTTAGTGCATTAGTGTTGGCCGCACCAAAACCAGACAGTGTCGCTCTTTAATCAGAACCTCAATTTCAGAGGAGCGTCTGATCATGGCGAATTCTAAATCGACCAAACCAAAACCGAAGAAAAAAGGCCCCGGTGGCTCTGGCGGTGGCAACGACCGCGGGTATGGCGGCGGAGGAGGCGATGACGAGCCCTTCCGCGAAGAGCCTGAAAACCTGGATATTCACGAGGCATTTTTGAAACACAGGCTTGAAGGGGGCGAAACCCCGTCGGCACAAGCCTTTGCCCGTGCCGTCGAACAGTTCAAAAAACTTCCTGGCGCAATCCGTGGGAAGCCAGCATTCATCCCACCCGCCCCTCCGGACGACGATGACGGAGACAACGGCAAATCAAACGGCGGGGAGGACAAGAAATGATACCGGGAACAGTTTGGAAACCTATTGGCCCCAGCCCAATCACAGGCGGGCGTGAAGACAATGGTCTGGTTACATCAGTCACAACCCATCCCAGTGACCCGGACATTGTTTACGTTGGTACTGCCGATGGTGGTGTCTGGAAAACAGGTAACGGTGGCACCACTTGGCTTGCGCTGTTCGACGAAGAACTGTGTCTTGCCATCGGAGAGCCCAATTGTATTGCCATCGATCCCGGCGATACCGATGTGATCTATGTCGGCACCAGCACACGGGGCGCAGTCTCGGTGCAACAGCGGGTCGGTATTTTCAAATCCTTCGACGGAGGATCGAGCTGGATTCTGCTTGGGTCCGGTTATCCCTTGGGAAATGACGGAAACGCGGTCGACTTTGCCAACCGCAATGTCAATTCAATCATTGTCGACCCAGCTAATTCTCAGATCGTTTACGCCGCAACGAGCAATGGCGTTTGGGTGTCCAATGACGCAGGTCAGAACTGGGTACAAGGCACCGGCACTGCCGGTTTCGACGCCCGGTCGCTTGAACTGGACGTTACTTCGCCAGCGGGCGCTCGTATTCTCTACACTGGGATAAGCGGTCAAGGCGTGTTCCAGTCCACCGATGGCGGCGCAAATTGGGCGTCGATCATGACAGCAGCCACACCTGCAGTCGCAGCCGTTCTGGGCGGCGGGGTTGTCATGGGGCAGGTGCTTGCGCGCTTGGCGCCGCCAACTTCGCCGCCTGCGGCGGCTGGGATACAGGTGATCTATGTGGTTATCGCACATGCGATTAGGGGTTCAACACCCGACCCAATCGCCTTGTTCATGAGCACGGATCAAGGTGCGACATGGACCCAACAAGCCGCAGCGGGTGCGGCGGCGGCCACGACATTTGCAGGATACTGCATGACCTTGGCGGTCGATCCGGCGTCGCCCGGTGACGGAGCCAACGACACCCTGTTCTGGGGCACGCAAAATCAGGTTCGGTCCTCAGATTCAGGCGCGAACTTCACCAATATCTCCAGCGGTCTTCATGCCGATACTCATGCCTGGGGCTTTTTCCAGCCACCAGCACCAGCGACGACTACGATCTATTGTGGCAATGATGGCGGCATCTTCCGGTCAACGGATGACGGAGCAAACTGGACCGCGCTGAACTCTGGCGGTTTTCAGACCACTCTGATCTACAACATGGACATCAAGCCCGGTGCCAGCGGTGACGTAACGGTCGCCGGGTTCCAGGATAACGGGCACAAGCGGACAGATGGACCGCTGGGATGGACCTCTATTGGCGGCGCGGATGGCTGGGATATTGTCTATGATGGCGTGACTGCCGATCGCATGCTGCTGACACGCAATAGCGGCGTAGCCCCGGCGACCAGAGTCTTGCGCTCGACAGATGATGGTGGCAGCACAGGCGATGTCACGCCCTGGGCTGCAGGCAGCCCGGACGACGCGTTCTATCTGGCCAGTCTGGCGGCCGATCCCGGCAATGACGGGATTTTCTACGTCGCCAGCAACGCCAATATTTGGCAGAGCCTTGATGGCGGGTCGAACTGGCGTACGATTTTCCCAATTGCCTCCGGTTTCATTACGCCGCGCATTGCTGTTTCGCCGACAAATGGGAACAACGTCGTCATCTCGGCGGGCGGGCAGGTTTTTGTGTCGACCAACGCCATGGCGGCAACCGTCGGAGGGGCCAATGGCGTCGCCTTCACAAACATCACGCGGAACCTGCCGGGTCGGAATGTCACGCGCTCGGCGTTTGATCCCAATGATGAAACGGCGATCTTTTGCGTTTTGGGTGGTTTCGCTAGTGCAGCTTCACCTGGGCATATATTCCGCACAACGGTTGGTGGCACCCAATGGGCTGACATCTCGCCCGATGTGAATGTGCCCTTCGGTGCCATCGCGCTGGACGGGGACGAAACGCCGTCCACAATCTATGCCGGGTGCGACCTTGGTGTTTTGCGATCCGTCGACCGTGGTAATACCTGGTATGTTCTGGATGACCTGCATTTCCCGAATGCCCCCGTCACGGATATCGTGGTCGGGCGCGGGTCGAACGTTCTTCGTGCAGCGACCTATGGGCGTGGCGTCTTTGAATTTGCCAAACCCGAAGGACCGGTAATCGCAGTCAACATACAGGACCGGTTCGAATTCGGCACCGTTTGTGACGGCCCGGTTTCGTTGACGCTGCAGGTCTTCAATGTGGGCACGGATGATCTAATCATCAAAAGCGTGCAACGCATCCTTGGTTCAACCGCGTTCTTCGTCGAGGCCTTTCCATCTACGCCGCTGTCAATTGCACCGGGTGGCGAGGTCGATTTTACATTGACCTATACGCCATCTGCCCCCGGTGCTGAGGATGAGGCGACGATCCGTATTGCATGCAACGACCCGGAGTCTCCGACCGTTGATATGTTGGCGAGCGGAACGGGCGGTACAGCAAACGCCGAGCTGTCCATCGCAGACGACGGAGATTTCGGAGAGGTCTGCGTCGGCAAACACCGGGATCAGGGCCTTGTGATCAACAATTCGGGCCAATGCCCGCTGCTGATCAATGCGGTCGGGTCATCCTCGCCCGAGTTCTTTGTACCCAATACGGTGTCGTTCCCGCTGAAGGTTGCACCGGGCGCAAGTGTCACGTTACCGCTGCGGTATCAGCCTTCTGCATTCGGGAATGATGCTGCGACTATAACGGTCAGCAGCAATGACCTCGACAGCCCGGCTCAGATCGGCGTCAGGGGTACTGCGCCGCCGCCGAGGCTGGTGCTGTCCTTTGCCGATGACGGCGATTTCGGCAAGGTCTGCGTCGATCACTTCAGCGACAAGCCTCTGGTGCTGTCCAACAGCGGCAAGTGCCCGCTGACGGTGACGTCGATCTCGTCCAGTTCGGCCGAGTTTATCGTGCCGCAGGTCCTGATCTTCCCACTGGTGATAGCCCCAGGTGCGGCAGTACCTGTTTCCATTCGGTTCCAGCCAACGTCGTTCGGTGCCCAATCCACCACGATCACGGTGGTCAGCGATGATCCAGCAAGCCCGGCAACCATCGACCTGAACGGCTTTGCCCCAAGCGGCAAACTTTCGATCACGGGTACTGGCTGCTTCGGAGGCGTCGAGCTTGGCGAGCAAGCTCTGACAACCTTTGCAATCTGCAATACAGGTGACTGCGATCTTCATGTCACCAAGGTCGGTTTCAAACCTCCGACACGGTGCGAGGAGCTTGCGCATTGCGGTGATGAGTGCGGCTGTGACTGCGGATGCGACGATCGCAAGGACGAGTACAAACCGAAGAAAGAGCCCTGCGATCAGAAGTGCCTGAACTTCAAGATCGTCAGCAACCCGTTCCCGGCTACCGTCAAATCGGGGTCTTGTCTCGATCTGATCGTCAAGTACACGCCGACCTGCAACAACTCGGCCTGTTGTGAGCTTGAGATCGAAACCGACGATCCAGACAATGAAAAGGTCTCGATCTTTGTCACCGGTCATCTGAAACGCACACTGAAATCCGCGTTGAAGTGCTGGGCCGGGCAAGAGCTGGGTGACATGATCAATGCGGGGAAATCCTGTTGACCGACCGTCGTCAGATCACGCGCTATGAACGCGCCAGTCCGCCAAACCGGCGAGGCTCCGGCATCAGATTGCTGAGGGCAGTACCTCCCGGTTTGGCGATTATGGTCTCCGTTTTTCTGATCGGGATAGTGGTTGGTGCGCTTTTCGCGGTCGCAGTTCTTCTGGTTGCGTTTCTGATTGGCGTGGCGGGTTTCGTATACCTTTCTGCAAGGCGCAGGCTGATCCGCCACTCCGCTTCGAAACTGAGACGCTACTAAGATGAGTAGCAAGGAACTGACCGCCGCAGCTTCTAGACGCAGTTCCGGGACGTCCTCGTTGCTGGCGCTGTTTCTGGCCGATTTCATCGTACGGACCAGCTATCAGATTGGCAAAGCGCCTGTTTTACCTGTCTTAGCGCACGGGTTGGGGGCATCGCCTCTGTTGCTGGGGGCCATTGTGTCCGTTTCCACGGCGACCGGGTTGTTCCTGAAACCGCTATTCGGGTTGCTGTCGGACTATCGCGGCAGGTGGGTTTGGTTGATGCTGGGGACCACGCTTTTTTCTCTGGTTCCCGCGTTCTATCTGATCGTCGACAGCCCGACTGACCTGTTTGCGCTTCGCCTTGTGCATGGCCTTGCAACCGCGATCTACGGCCCGGTGACGATGGCCTATGTCGCCTCGTGGCGGCGCAAGAAGGCGGCCGAGGCGTTTGGCTGGTTCGGGTTGGCACGAACGCTATCCTACATCCTCGGGCCGTTGATTGGCGGCGTTGCCCTCACCTTTGCCGCGCCCGAAGCGATATATGCTGGCACCTGCTTTTTGTCAGCGCTGGCCTTTCTGCCAACGCTGTATGTCAGAGAGGCCGAACATGTCTTGCGGCCATCTAACTGGTCTTTGACCAGCGCGGTTCGAGTCGTCCTGTCCATCCGCCCGCTTTTTGTTTTGGCGGTGATCGAGGGCGCAACCTACATAGCGATCTACGCGGTCAAAGCTTTTTTACCAGTAATGGCTCTGATCGCAGGACATCAGCCGATCGAGATCGGCACATTCCTTGCGATACAAGAGGCGACGAACGCGATCCTGCGCCCACCCATGGGACGGCTGGCAGATCACACCCGGCCCGTCGTGCCACTCCTTTTGGGTCTTGCACTGCTTGCCACAGGGCTTCTGGTGTTGTCGGCTATCGGCCCAACATGGTTGGCACTGCTGACGACAGCGCTGTTCATCGGTGCCGGCCAGGGCGCGTTTGGTCCGGCGACATTGTCGCTTGTCGCGAGTGCAACTCCGACACAGCATCTCGGCCTGGCCTTTGGCAGCATCGGTGCTATCCGGAACGCGGGCAAAATCACTGGACCTATCGCGGCGGGTGCGCTGGTCAGCACGATGTCCTACCAGGCCGCATTCGCAAGCATCGCCGCGATCCCCCTAATGGTTGCAATGTGGATTCTCTGCCTGTCCGGAACCTCATTGGCGATGCCTACAAATGAAGCCATACGCGTCGAAAGAGCAAAGGCGCATCGAGGCGGACGCTGACGGGTCGCGAGGATGCAGAGCAGCCCGAACTGACTGGTCAAATTTGGCTGTTAGTGCATGATTGGCATTGGTTCCACGGGAAAGATTGCTTCCGGGGCTGGTGGGCGATAACCCAATGCACTGTGTGGTCTTCGTATTGTAGAGTTTCCTCCACTGTTCGATCAGATTTTGAGCCTCGCCCAAGCCGAAGAAAATCTCGCCGTTGAGCAGTTCATCCCTCATCCCGTCATTGAAGCTCTCGCATACTCATTTTCTCAGGGTGATCCTAGCTAAATGTAGGCGGTCTTCGCTCCAACGGCGGCGATCCAGTTCCGGACAATGTCCGCTATGCGGACTGCAAGTGCAGCATCTCAGCGGACTGCTGAAAGTCCGGTTTGGGCCGCCCGCGAGAGCGACCCGTGAGCGTTAAATCTCAATGGCTTCGGCGATGGCCAAGGCATCCTCGAGTTCGACGCCGAGATACCGAACTGTGCTGTCCATCTTGGTATGGCCGAGAAGAAGCTGAACCGCTCGAAGGTTTCCGGTCTTCTTGTAGATCTGAGTGACCTTGGTTCTCCTCATTGAATGGGTGCCGTAGGCGCTCGCCTCGAGACCGATCGACGTGACCCAGTCTCGTACAATCCGCGCGTATTGACGCGTCGAGATGTGTAGTCGCCCGTGGAATCGGCCGGGCCAAAGGTACTCCGAACCGAACATTAGCTCGTCTTCCATCCACTTCTCGACAGAGGCTTGTGTGCCTTCGGATATTTCAAAGCGCACGGGTTTCTGCGTCTTGCTTTGAAGGACCGAAGCCCGTTCCTTGATCTGACCCGATGACATGACATCCGCGACCTTCATCTTCACCAGATCGCAGCCGCGGAGCTTACTGTCGATTGCCATGTTGAAGAGCGCAAGATCGCGATGGTTTTCAGCTAGCTCTAGGCGAACTCGGATTGCCCAGACATGTTTTGGTTTCAGCGGTCGCTTTTGGCCGACGATGCGACCTTTGTTCCAAGCGGGGCGAAGTGCACGAATGGCAGGTAAGTTTGGGGTTTCCATGGCTGATCCTCCGATCCGCCATGCCCGCCCACAACGACAACCCGACGTTGACACGATACAATATCACAGGATGCTTCATGCTGCTCGAATGACAGTGAAGCGCAGAAAGCTGACTTTGCAAAGTTTGGCGACGTGCACCTTTCCGACACTAATCTCGCTACCAAGTGCTGCTGCCGCGGCTTCCTCTAAAATCTCCTTGAAACAGGCTTTAGGGGCATTCTTGGTACGAGCAGGCAAGCTAAGAATTTGAACAGGTTCTCAGGGGTGTGACAGCAGCGGCGATTTTGATGCCGACTGTGATTTCCAAAGCGCTAATGGCCGCCTTGCTATCTAAAACCATGATTTCGTGATATCCTGATATAGCCTTGGGGGGCTGTTATGGGCGATTTCTTTTGGATTGGAACAGCAATCGGCGCCGCGATTGGGCTGCTCAATATGTTGTTCATTTTGAGTTCTCGCCTCGGTCAGACCGGGTTAAATCAAACCAAGACAATTTGGCAAGGCCTTTGGGTATGGGTGCTTTGGACTGTGTTCGGTGCCTATGTTTTGGCACTCTGGCTTCTGGGAGTCGTTCTCTTGGTCTTATCGCGAATTTTGCGACGGGGAACTGAGGCATGATAGTAGGGGAGGTCAAAACCGCCGCTATCATTGGTGCGGGGGTTTCTGGGCTTGCTACTGCAAAATGCCTGACGAGGGTTGGCATCCACTGCAAGATTTTTGATCGCAACCCGTACCTAGGCGGCGTCTGGGCGGATGGCTACCACGATTTTGGCGTTCAGGTGCAAAAGGACCTCTACGAATTCCCAGACTTTCCGCTGTCCGAAGAAGCGTCTCATTTCACTCCGGGGCCGGTCTTTCGGGAATATCTGGAGGACTATTGCGATCATTTCGGTATACGAGAGTGCCTGCGGTTAGGCACCCGCGTCACCATGATTGAGCGCAAAGGTGACCGGTGGTCACTTGAGGTTGATGGTTCCGAAAGCTCTGAAATTATTGAGGCCGATCTCGTTGTCGTTGCAGCCGGGCTCTATTCAGAGACACCAAATGTCCCGAACATTTCAAAACGTGAAGAATTTGGAGGAGAAGTCTTTCACGCGAGCGAAATTAAAGACATATCACAACTCAAAGGTCGTCGTGTCGCTGTAATCGGCTACGGAAAAAGTGCCACGGATATCGCGGGTTCGGCTGTGGGTGTCGCGGAAAAGGTTCACCTCGTTTTCCGAACCGCACACTGGCCTGTTCCACGCAAATTGCTGGGTGTTCTTCCCTTCAAATGGGGAATGCTGACACGCCTTGTTGCAGCCCTGATCCCTCCGTATGTTAGACCCAGCCCAATCGTGCGCGCTATCCACTCAATAGGATATCCGTTGCCCTGGCTGTTCTGGCGTGTCGTAGAACTGCTGCTTAGTACCCAGCAACGATTGAGAACACAAATCGCGCGTGGTGAGACCCTGATGCCTGAGACGCCTGTCGAATTCGACGCGTTTACGGAAGTGACTATGGTTCCACGTCCGGGGCTCATCGACTTTATCCGATCAGGTAAGATTTCCGCACATCGAACAGGCTTGAGTGCATTCTCTTCCAACGGGATCGACCTTGCGGACGGGGATTCTCTTGAGGTCGATTGCGTGGTCTTCGGCACGGGCTGGAAGACCGGCTACCCATATCTTCCGAAGTCGATCCTCACTTCCTTGGGTGATGGACCGGATGGGTTCTATTTATACCGCCATGTCCTGCACCCCTCGGTGCCAAACCTTGCATTCGTGGGTCGGGCGTCCTCCTTCATGAGTGTGACGACCTTCGCGCTTCAGGCCAAATGGCTTGCGGAAGTTGTTGCAGGTCGTGTGCTCGTACCGGATGCTGAGGCCATGCAAAGCGATATCGATGCGCTCAAGTCTTGGAAACAATCTTGGATGCCAGAAGGGCCAGCACGTTCCGCCACACTTCTACTTCACATGTGCCATTATCACGATGAACTCCTACTCGACATGAGTGCGGACCCGCTTCGCAAGCGCGGTTTCCTGGCGCCTATTTCTGAACTGATTGTGCCTTATCGTGCGGCCGACTTTCGAGACGTGGTCTGAGCGATTTGTACGCGAAGCCCCTAATATCCTTTTGACACTTCTTTAAAATGGATGCGCGTGAGGATTTTCATTTGGAACGACACCTGGCGGCCATACTGGCGGCTGATATTGTTGGCTATAGCGCGCTTGTCAGTGCTGACGAGGAAGCCACTTTGCATGCGTACAAGGGTCACTTTAGAGCGCTGGAGCCGCATATCGGTTTGAATGGCGGGCGCCTGTTCAAAAAGACCGGTGACGGTTTTTTCGCAGAGTTTCCTTCGGTTGTGGATGCGGTGGCATGTGCGGAAACGATGCAGCGTCAGATGGTTGAGCGGAACGCATCACGCGGGCAAAGCCCGGAGATGCAATTCCGTATGGGAATTCATGCGAGTGATGTTTTTGAAGACGACGGTGACGTTCTCGGTGACGGCGTCAACATTGCAGCCCGGTTGGAAGGTTTGGCTCCACCTGGTGGGATCGTAGTTTCAGGGCGGGTCTACGAAGACGTTATAGGCAAAGTGGATGTTTCGTTCACCGAATTGGGTCCGCAATACCTGAAGAATATTGCGCGCCCTGTAACCGCCTACTCAGTACAGGCGGCATTCGCTACTGCACCTCCGGTAATTCAAACTCGCCCTGACAAACCATCCGTGGCCGTATTGGCGTTTGAAAATCTTTCGTCTGACGCAGAACAGGACTATTTCGCAGAAGGTATTACCGAAGACATTATTACCAGCTTATCCAGAGTGCCTTGGATATTCGTAGTCGCCCGAAACTCTTCTTTTTCGTACAAGGGACTTTCGGTTGATGTGCGCCGCATCGGTCGCGAACTTGGTGTTCGCTATGTATTAGAAGGTTCTGTTCGTGGAACTGGTAACCGGCTGCGTGTTACTGGTCAGTTGATTGATGCGGAAACCGGGGCGCATGTGTGGGCTGATCGATACGATGGGAAGCTCGACGATATTTTTGACCTTCAGGACCAGATTACTGAAGCCGTCGTTGCTTCAATTGCGCCGGGTATTAGACAGGCAGAAATTGACCGTTCTGCTCACAAGCGCCCGGACAGCCTGGGAGCATATGATCACTTCCTGCGAGCGCAGGCAGCGATCTACAGGTTCAATTTCGCCAAAGCGGACGAACAACTGTCAAAAGCTCTCTCGCTCTCAAGTGAATACCCGCTGGCCAGCGCCCTTCGAGGCTGGATTAGAACTTTGCTTTGGAATCCGGACACGCGTCCAAGCAAGGACCGATTTGATTACGCCGTTCAACTGGCGCATGAGACTCTTGATGCATCGCACATTGACTTGGAAGCGCAAGCATATGCCGGCTACGTACTCGCATTTCTGTCGGAAGACACCGAGTACGGCTTGTCATTGGTGGATCACGTGGTCAAAACAAGCCCAAACTGCGTTTCAGCCTGGGGCTCCAGTTGTTTACTGCATGGCCTGATGGGTGAAGCGCAAACGGCACAAGCGCATGCCAGGGAGGCCCTCCGGCTCAACCCGAATGATCCGCTGAATTACCGGGTCTATATGGGAGTCAGCCTATCGCAAATTGCAGAAGAGAATTGGCACGGTCTAAAAGAAACAGCCCAAAAAATGCGTGCATTTCATAACACAGTGACTGTATTCCGCCTGAACGAGCTTGTCGCAGAGATGGCTCTCGGCAATGTGGAGCGAGCCAAAGAACTTGCGCGTATTCACATGTCGCGGGAACCTGATTTTAGCGTTTCAATGTTTCGGGAAATGCGCGCTCGTATCTCAATTGCAAAGCCGGAGATCTATGACGCGTATTACACGATGCTGGCAGCCGCAGGCATTCCTGATTAGCGCCACCAATTGCAGATCAGCTGCCAGTGATCGAAAGCGAGCAGCACATGGAGGAGCAATTTGTCACTATTGGTGGGATATCCGCTTCGGGCTGAGTGCCTCCAAAGCGACAAAGGGCGCTTCTATGAGCACCGCTGACACTTTCAAACAAACCCAAGGGTGCCCGCAGCTCGCTGCGTGAGCGAAAAGTCGACATGTGACGGCAGATAGCTATAGCCTCAACTGGCTTGGTCAGAGGTTCGGCAGAAACGGGCAGACCTGACGCAGCTTTGTAGCAAGTATAGGGTACAGCAAACTAACCAAAGGAGAAACTACAGGGGTCATGCGGTCATTTGTTGCTATATCGCTTAGCGACGAGGCAAAAGAAGCTTTTGCGCGTGCGCGGTGCGGACTGACAGTTGGCCGACCGGTACCGGAGGACAACTTGCATCTGACCCTAGTCTTTCTGGATGATCAGCCCAACGAGATTTTGGAGGCATTGCATGAAGATCTTCTGATGCTTTCAGCCCCAAGCTTCAGCATCACTTTTTCAGGGGTTGAGTTTTTTGGACGGGCGCTGGCCGTCGGGGTGGTGGATTGCCAGGCGCTCACAGAATTACATCGGAAAGTCCAAACCTCCACGCGACGAGCAGGAATTGTGCTGCCCCGTCGACGCTTTCGCCCGCATGTAACCATTGCTCGTTTAAAACACGGGCAAGGCGAGACAGCTCATTACCTCCAGAATTTCAACGCAATAAACACATTGCCGGAAATGACGGTCACCAGCTTTGGCCTCTACCAATCCACATTGCGTCCTGATGGTGCCCGACATGACGCCTTGGCGCATTATACCCTCAGCTGAACGTTTGCCCTTTGGCCAGTTTGAGGAACTCTAACCGGTGGCGGGGTTTGGATTGCAATAGGCATCTATGAAGAGCATTTCCGAGAAGGGTATTTTCCAAATCGGTAAGTTGGTCCGCTATCAAAGATTGGCAGAAGTTACTGGACTATCTAAACCAAAAACTAAGTAAAATTCGCCCACAGGGTTACAGCCCGGAGCACTTTCGAAACGCGATTAGTG